>JAKFXW010000073.1 GCA_021731185.1 Gallionellaceae bacterium | reverse complement strand
AGACAGATAACTGCCTGCATGTGGGTCATTCTACGCTTAAACTCACCCATGTCAAAACCTGCGCCAAGGCGAGTTGTTAGCAACTCATGTGCAATATTTAGTGCGGTCATAATGGCGATACGCTCAACTGTAACAACCTTCCCGCCATCTCGAATTGCGCACATTTTTTTATCAACATAAGCCACGGCTTCGGTTAATTCTGCACGCTGATCTTCCGGACAAGTGACGCGAAACTCGCGATTAAGTATGTTGACATCCAGATAGCCAGCTGGTGCAGAATTTCTCGTTTTCTCGTTACTCATGCGTGTTCATCAGGTAATTGCACGAGTAGTTGTTCAAGGCGTGCTGTGGCAGTGTCAATTTTGTCCTGGCAGTGGCGATTTTCACTTAATGCCTGTGCCAACTCTTGTCGTAAGCTTATATTTTCTAAACGTAAACGTTGGCTCAATTGCACTAATTGGGTCAATTTATTTTCCAATAACGTCAGTTCTGCTTGCATGTAGCGAACTATAGTTTATAAAAGCCTGACAAGTCAAATGCTAAGATGACACTTTGAATGCTATTTATAGAAATGTTGGGGGCGAAAATATGGTGTTGTCTACGCTTCAGATAACTGCCGGAATTAGATCTCTGGACAAAGCTTTATCTCTCAACAAATGCGACTTCATGTTGCCATAAGCAATCAGATAGAATGCCTTCATTCATTACTCAAGAGACAACATGGTTCCCCATCTTACAACTGCACAAAATGGCACGGTACTTGATTTAGAACGCCGCATACTGAATGCTCAGCCAACTATCGAACATTGGTTTCGCACGCAATGGTTGGAGCATTCGATTCCCTTTTATACCTCGGTGGATTTGCGTAACAGTGGATTTAAGCTGGCTCCCGTTGACACCAATTTATTTCCCGGCGGTTTCAATAATTTAAGTAATGATTTTTTACCCTTATGTATACAAGCGGCACAGAGTGCCATTGAAAAGATTTGTCCGGAGGCGCGCGGCGTGTTGCTAATCCCGGAAAATCACACGCGCAACTTGTTTTATCTGCAAAACGTCGCGCAACTCGCTTTGATTCTTAAGCAGGCCGGGATGAAAGTGCATATCGGTTCCTTGTTGCCGGAAATTACCCAGCCTACTGAACTGCCCTTACCCAATGGTGCACACATTACCTTAGAGCCGATACGTCGCAAAGGGAATCGCTTGGTGGTGGAAGGTTTTGATCCGTGCGTGGTGTTGCTGAATAATGACCTTTCCGCAGGCGTGCCCGATATTCTAAAAAATCTGGAGCAAGCTACCATGCCACCACTTGCAGCAGGTTGGACGACGCGGCGTAAGTCGCAACATTTCAGCGCGTATGATGCAGTGGCCAGCGAGTTTGCAGCCTTACTCGAGATTGATTTCTGGTTAATTAATCCCTATTTTTCCAGTTGCGGCAAAATTGATTTTATGGCGCGTGAGGGCGAAGATTGCTTGGCTAACGAGGTCGATAAAATACTGAAAAAAATTCGTTTGAAATATATTGAATATGGAGTCAAGGACGAGCCATTCGTCATCGTTAAAGCCGATGCCGGAACCTATGGTATGGGTATCATGACAGTTAAAGATGCCAGTGAAGTACGTGACTTGAATCGCAAGCAGCGCAATAAAATGGCTGTGGTTAAAGAGGGCTTGCAAGTATCCGATGTGCTGGTGCAAGAGGGTGTGTATACCTTTGAAAGTATCAATGCAGCAGTGTCAGAGCCTGTGGTTTACATGATCGATCATTTTGTGGTGGGTGGTTTTTATCGTGTGCATACTGAACGCCGCATTGATGAAAATCTGAATGCGCCGGGTATGCATTTTGTGCCGCTGGCTTTTGATACCAGTTGCAATTTACCTAACCACGCGGGTTTGCCCGATGATGCGCCAAATCGTTTTTACGCCTATGGTGTAATCGCCAGACTGGCTATGCTGGCTGCAGCCGTTGAGCTGGAACACATGGAAGAATCGGCTTGATGGTGAGATTATTCCAATTCCTGATAGAAACGATCACTGTGTTGGCTTCATCTTCGGCTCCTAGCCGTACTGGAGGTACTGTCTTCGTCGCCTCATCTTCGCCGCCTTGTGCTCCTTCCTATCAGAAACTGGAATTACCTAGCTTGATCGAATTGAAATGGGTGATCTTGGGTTTGATGGTATTGTCCACGGTAGCCTGTAACAAACCCCCGCTGTATCAGGAACAAGGCTTTGTGTTTGGCACGCGGGTTGAAATCAGCATTTACAGCGAATCTGATGCGCGCGCCCAATCAGCCATAGCGGCGGTCATGCAGGAATTTCAACGCTTACATAATATGCTGCACGCATGGAAGCCCAGTGAACTCAGCGAATTAAATGCCGCTTTTGCCCGGGGTCAAGAAAAGGAAGTTACTCCAGAGTTAGTCCATATATTGACCAATGCAACGCAATTATCGGTTCAATCCGGCGGGCTGTTTAATCCAGCAATCGGGGGGATTATTAAATTA
>JAKFXW010000160.1 GCA_021731185.1 Gallionellaceae bacterium | reverse complement strand
GCCTAAGCTATTATGAGCCAGCCTATTATGAACCTAACCTATTATGAAAAAGACACCTGATTAATCGTGGCAGAAAAACGTGGCTGCCTCCTATTGTCCCCACTTGCTGCAGCGATAACAGCGGTGCTGACAGGCTGGCCTTGCAGTGCCCACGCGCAGACAGAGAAGCTTACCGTCCCACAAGGGGACAATGTGCTGCCCGAAGTGTCGGTGAGTGCTACTCGCGTAGAGCGCGACAACATGGATATCCCCGTGTCGATCGACACCATTGATCAGCGCACGATACGCGAGGGAAATCCGCAGGTGAATTTGTCAGAATCGCTGAATCGCGTGCCGGGCATCGTGGTGCAAAATCGTCAGAACTACGCGCAGGATTTGCAGGTTTCATCACGCGGCTTTGGCGCACGCTCAACTTTTGGCGTGCGCGGATTACGACTGATCGCCGATGGCATCCCCGCCACCATGCCCGACGGGCAGGGGCAGGCGGCGACGTTTAATTTGTCATCAGCCAAAAGTATCGAAGTATTGCGTGGCCCGTTTGCGAGTATGTATGGTAATTCCGCTGGCGGCGTGGTGCAGATATTCACGGCGGATGGGCCATTGATACCGACGTTTTCGCTGAATGCCCTTTACGGCAGTTACGACACCCGCAAACTCGGTATGCAGTACGGCGGCCAGCACGGGTCGCTTAACGCCATGATTGATGCCTCGCGTTTTGAATCCAACGGCTATCGCGATCACAGCTCGGTACGTCGCGATCACGTCAATTCAAAATTGAAGGTTGACCTTGGCAGCGCAGGCGTATTCACCCTTATTTTAAACGCACTGGATCAGCCAGAGACTGCAGACCCGCTGGGCTTGACCGCCGCGCAGGTGGCACTGAACCCGAGGCAGGCGGGCAGCAACGCCTACAACTTTAATACCCGCAAGAGCATCGCGCAAAGTCAGGCAGGTCTAACATATGATGTGTCGTTGCCCCACAGGGGGACAATGTCGGGCAGCACCAAGCTGAACGCACGTGTATATGCGGGAGACCGGCAGGTGACCCAGCATTTGGCATTGCCACTGGCAGCGCAAAATCTCGCGACTTCGTCCGGTGGCGTGGTGGATCTGGATCGCGGCTACGGCGGCGTTGCGTTGCGCCTGACTCACGAAACACAGCTCGCGGGCGAGCCGCTCACCTTCAGTGTCGGTATGGATTATGATCGCATGAAAGAACGCCGCCACGGATTCATTAATAACTTCGGCATCACTGGCGAATTGAAGCGCGACGAAGACAATGTGGTTAGCAATACCGACTTGTACACGCAGGTGGAATGGCAGGTTATCAAGGATGCGAGCCTGCTTGCCGGGCTGCGCCACAGCCGTGTACAGTTTAAATCGACCGACTATTTCATAGCGGCGGGCAATCCCGACGACAGTGGCGCGGTGGATTATTCGCGCACCACGCCGGCACTGGGCGTGACTTATAAAATCACGCCGCTGCTGAATGCTTACATCAACATCGGCAGAGGTTTTGAAACCCCGACCTTTGTAGAACTCGCCTACAGGCCGGGGGGCGACACCGGATTAAATTTTGCATTGCAGCCGGCAACCAGCCACCATCGCGAGATCGGAATAAAAATGCTGGTGGGCGATCATGGGCGATTGAACATTGCGCTGTTCCGTGTCGATGTGGACAATGAGATTGTGGTCAACAGCAACGTCGGCGGGCGCGCCGATTTCAAAAATGCCAGTGGTACGCGACGCGAAGGTCTGGAGTTGGGATGGACGCAGAAATTCGCGCGAGGTTTCGAGAGCACGCTTTCTTATACCTTGCTCAATGCACGCTTTACACAACCGTTTACTACGGGGGTGACACCTGTAGCGACTGGCAACAAGCTGCCCGGCATCGCGGGTAATAATCTATACGGCGAATTGGTGTGGCGACATCCGTCCAGTAATTTTCCGCCTGGTGGTTTCCATGCTGGTGTAGAAATTCGTCACAGCGGTAAAGTCTGGGTCAACGACCAGAACGCACAATTCGCGAGTGCTTATACGGTGTTTAATCTGCGTGTCGGCTTGCAGCAACAGGGCAAGGGCTGGAAGCTGACCGAGTTTGTGCGCATCGACAACGCCAGCAATAAAAATTACATCGGATCGGTGATCGTGGCGCAAGCTGGCGGCCAATTTTACGAACCCGCGCCGGGGCGTAATGTGATGATTGGCATCAACGCGGATTTTCAGTTTTAAAGTGGGGTGTCGCGGGCGGCGTGCACATCAACGTACTTTCCAAGCCAAAGAGAAGGCGAAGCTCGCAATATTCAATTACCGAATATTCAATTGCAGCGAGTGCTTTTTATAATACTCAGCGGATTCATCAGTCGTTGGGTTATCATTTATCCTTGAAATATCCTTAATCCCCAGAAATATCCTTAATCCCCATAGTAATTCCAATTCCTGATAAACAGGAGCACAAGGCGGCAAGGATGAGGCGACGAAGACAGTACATTTGAGTACGGCTAGGAGCCGAAAACGAAGCCAACACC
>JAKFXW010000233.1 GCA_021731185.1 Gallionellaceae bacterium | reverse complement strand
AAAGGATTGCTATGAATTCACCTGATCCGATTAAACTTAAACTGACTTCTTTTTCACATGGCGGCGGTTGCGGCTGCAAAATTGCGCCAGGCATATTGTCTGAAATTTTAAAAAATTCCGGCGGCTTTCCCATTCCCAAAGAACTGCTCATCGGGATTGAAACATCGGACGATGCCGCTGTTTACAAATTAAATGACCAGCAGGCGTTGATTGCTACCACGGATTTTTTTATGCCCATCGTGGATGATCCTTACGATTTCGGTCGCATAGCCGCAGCCAATGCCATTTCCGACATTTACGCTATGGGCGGGCAGCCCATCATGGCGCTCGCTATCGTGTGTATGCCCATCAAGCAACTGTCAGTCGAGGTCATCGCCAAAATCATTAGAGGCGGCGAATCTATTTGCGCCGAGGCCGGAATTTCGGTTGCAGGTGGGCACACCATCGATTCGGTTGAACCGATTTATGGGTTGATGGTGATGGGTCTGGCACACCCTACAAAAATTAAAAGTAATGCAGGCGCACAAATCGGTGACCAACTTATTTTGGGTAAACCGCTGGGCGTGGGCATCTTGTCAGCAGCATTAAAAAAAGAAAAGTTGGATGATGCTGGTTACGCACGCATGATTGCCAGTACTACGCAGCTTAACAAACCGGGCATCGCCTTAGCCAATATCGCTGGTGTACACGCGCTCACGGATGTAACGGGTTTTGGCATACTCGGACACTTGCTTGGTTTGACGCGCAGTGCCAAGCTCAATGCCCAGTTACACATGAGTCAGATTCCTATGCTGCCGGGCGTAATGGCACTTGCCGATAGCGGGCTGATAACTGGAGCCTCAGCGCGTAATTGGGTGGGTTACGGTCACGAAGTTATGCTCGATAAAAGTATCACCGCCACGCAAAAAGCACTGCTGACTGATCCACAGACCTCTGGCGGATTGCTGGTGTCGTGTGCGCCGAATGTGGTGGACGAGGTGCTGAACATATTTACTGAGCAAGGGTTTGCACACGCTGCGGTGATTGGTGAAATGGTGGCAGGGGAAGGGCGGGTTGCAGTAGCCAGTTGAATTTTTTAATTCTTTATCGCCACTCTCTATTTTATTTCCGTAGTCCCAATAAAATCGCCTCGGCTTTTACACCGCAATAAACATATATCCCCAGCCCCACCAGCAATCCCACCGCAGTCAGCATCATCCACACACCCTGCAAGGATTCTGCACCGTTGTTAAGCGCGCCTTTGAACATCAGCATGAGCGCTTCGATGGAAACGGCTATCAGAATGGCGGCAATAAAGCGCGTGATCGTGCGGCGCGTAGAGCTGTGACGCAAAATATCTTTACGCATCAGCACCTCTTCTTCCAAAATGGTTTTGCCCAAATCAAAAATAGCCAAAGCCAGCGTGATGAAAATAATGATGCTGAAAGGTTTAAGCTGTATTGCTTCCAGCGTATGTCCTGTCTGAAAAATGGTGGCAATATCGCTGAATGCCGCGTACAGCAATACCAGCACCACGCTCAGCAGGCCAATCACAATTAATACATAAATAGATTTAAAGAATGGTTCAAAGCGACTGCGCGAGCTATCGCCCATAAAAAATGCAATCGTTTTTGCGAGGTCTAAATCCAGCACTAAATAACCGTGCTGCGAGGTGGCTGGGTTAGTCAATTTCACCGCCGCGCTTATGCATAATTTGTTATTGACCGTTGAAAGATACGGCTCGGTCACCACCACCTGATCGGAATGGCGCGCCAGAATAAAGTAAGGGCGTTGGCTGCGATTCTTGCCCAAACTGCTATGAGTATGGCGCATTTTTTCCGAGAGATTCACATTTTCACTGGTCTGAATGCCCTGTTGATCCAGCGTATAAATCAAGGTGGCAAAAGGATAATGGTGGCTGAGCGCATTCAATGCTTGCCGTAATTTATCCGAATCACTCAGCAATTCTGGAGATGAAATTCCGCCTAGTATGGTCGCCAACAACTCCTGCAAGCCTGGCCGATGTTCGCGGTATCGTTCGATGATGTTGAGATAGTTCATGGCAATATTAATATTTCAAAAGTTAAAACTTCACTTCTCCCCACAACCAGAATTTATCGGTGTCGATGCGAGCCGGCGCACTGTCAGACTTAAAGCTCCCATATTTGGCACCAATCAGATAGTTGCGATCAAAGTTTTTTGTGGCAATTAGATTCCACTCGGTGCCATATTTTGTGCTGCCTTCATCGGCACGATAATCGTGATAAATTGCCGCCATTTTGATGTCGGCTAAAGTCGTGCTTGCCGATAAATAAGCATCTTTCAAACCCGTTGCAGGCGTGGCTAAAAACATATCGACCCAGCCATTAAACGCATGCAGTGTGGCCAGCGGAGTGGAGAATGATTTGATGCCATTGCCGCCGAGTACCTCGTAGCCAAACTTGAATTCGGCAACTTTTATATCAATACCGCCCTCTACGAAAGAGTAGGGATTGCTATATTTAGCTGGGTTATCTTTGTAGTTCGATTGCGTTGCATATTCCATTGTGTAG
>JAKFXW010000146.1 GCA_021731185.1 Gallionellaceae bacterium | reverse complement strand
CCTACCGCAAAGGCTTCATCAATGCCGAGCAATTAGCCAAACTGGCACAAGCTCTTTCTAAAAGCGGTTATGGGCAATATCTACAACGTTTGCTAAAGGAAGGCGTACAACCGTGAAAGTTATTCCCACCGCCATTCCTGACCTGCTTATCATTGAGCCTAAGGTGTTTGGCGATGATCGTGGTTTTTTCTACGAGAGCTACAACCAAAAAACATTCGAACACGTGACATTGTCCCCTTGTGGGACTGGGCTGGATGTTCAGTTTGTACAAGACAATCACTCACTCTCAGTCAAAAATGTGTTGCGTGGATTGCACTACCAAATTCAGCAGCCGCAAGGAAAATTAGTCCGCGTAATTCAAGGTGCGGTTTTTGATGTGGCGGTGGATATTCGCCGTAGTTCGCCAACTTTCGGGCAGCATGTAGCACTGGAGCTGTCTGCTGAAAATAAGCGCATGTTGTGGGTTCCTACCGGATTCGCACATGGCTTTATGGTTATCTCGGAAACAGCAGAATTTCTGTATAAAACCACCAACTACTACGCGCCGGAATTTGAGCGGTGCTTAGCTTGGAATGATCCAGATATTGCTATCCAATGGCCCCTTAACGGCGAACCTATGCTATCGGCTAAAGACCGTGATGGGCAACGATTAGCTCAAGCCGAGCTCTTCGCCTGATATTGGAAACACTTAAGGGCATTGCGGGAGGCGGCTGTTCGGCAAATGACGTAAGCTGAATTTCAAAGAGTCCAACGTTTCGTAGAATGTGAACTTGAAACGGAGGACAAAAATGGAGAAACGAAAGGGCGATTGTTGGGAGTTCGAAGCCTACCCTTCAGGGTGTAACGCGCCGATGGAAAGTTTCTGATAAAACAACTGATATAACTACTAGCCATCTGACTAACCCAGCAAAAGGCTTTGCATAGCCAATCGGCTAAGTCACCAAAAGACGGTGACATTAAGCCGCTGGTTAACGCTGGGCAAGTCATTGATTATAGCCAATCGACTAAGCTGCAAAAAACGCAGCAAGTCGCTGGTTATGGGGGAACGTTAAAGAACGAGCTCGTTCATCACCGTAAATTCAAAACCAGACAGGAAGCAATTCAAGAGATTACCGAGTAATCGAGGTCTTCTATAACCGACAACGCAAGCAGGCAAGACTGGACTATCTGTCATCTGCTGCGTTTACACAGCGATACAATGCAACATTACTCGCTGCTTAACCCGTTGCTCTTTGATTGACAGCAGAGGTCATTCAGCCCATTTTAGACAAAACCACAGTTGGAAAAGGAAACAGCCAAGCCGATGAAATAGCTTGACTGCATTGGTTTCCAGTGGTTTCTGGTCGCCTTGGTCTTGGCGGAGAGGGCGGGATTCGAACCCGCGTTAGGGATTAACCTAAACACGCTTTCCAGGCGTGCGACTTAAACCGCTCATCCACCTCTCCGAAGGGCGCGCAGGATAAACCAGAATGGGTCTTGCCGCAATCACAATGAACCCACTCAAAAGGTATTTTTCCATGCACGCAGGGCGGTGAAGATGCTGATTTCATCATGCTGTTTAATTGCGGATTGCTGTTGCACGGCTTGAATAATCGCAGGCACGGTGCAGCGCAAAAATGGGTTGGTGAGTTTTTCTAAGCCGATGTTGGAGGGCAATGTGGGCTGTCCATGTGCGCGTTGAGTCTGCGCCGTTTTTTGCCGCTGTATCAGTGTTGCATTGTTCAGCTCGCACGCTAACGCAAAGCGAATATTGGATTCGGTATATTCATGTCCGCAATAAACCTGAGTGTCATCTGGCAATGCGGCTAATTTTTTCAATGAGTGTAGTAGCTGCACTGCCGTACCTTCAAATAATCTGCCACAACCGCAGCCAAATAAAGTGTCGCCACAAAATACGCCGCCCGCTCCCACATAGGCTACATGGCCGAGTGTGTGACCGGGAATATCCAGCACGTTGAATTTTATTCCCAATTCTGGAATGTTAATCACATTGCCTTCGTTCACCGCGTGACTGCCGCATGAAATTTTTTCTCGCTGCGGAAAATATACTGGTGCTGAATGCAAGGCCACTAACTGACACACTCCCGCTACGTGATCGGCATGGTGATGAGTGCATAAAACAGCCGCCAGTTTTAGCTGATGGGCTGCGATATAATCCAGCACTGGCGCAGCATCCCCGGGGTCTACCACGACCGCATGGTGTGCGTTATGCAATATCCAGATGTAGTTATCTTTTAGCGCAGGTATGGGAAATATATTCAGCATATCGAGTAGTGACCAATTAAATTAATTTTAATTGTAAGTAAATTTTGCACACGCAGCATGATTGATAGATACGCTATACTTATCGCATCTTTTATTTGGGGAATGCCATGAAAAAAATCGAAGCCATTATTAAACCTTTTAAGCTGGATGAAGTACGCGAAGCACTATCCGAACTGGGCGTAAGCGGCCTAACTGTCACCGAAGTAAAAGGTTTCGGCAGACAAAAAGGGCATACCGAACTATATCGCGGCGCAGAATATGTGGTAGATTTTTTACCTAAAATAAAGCTGGAAGTAGTGGTCACC
>JAKFXW010000227.1 GCA_021731185.1 Gallionellaceae bacterium | reverse complement strand
ATAGCGAGCCGCTAGGCCGAGTTGACGCGGGACGCTGTTTATCGCCTTGCCTGCGGTGATGGCAACGGGCTTTTCTGCTGGCTTGATTGACATGAAGCTTGCCTTGATAGCGCCCTCCATGTCAGTGGCAGACATTCCGTCAGGGAATTCAATAATCTGGCCGTTTACTTCAACGTATTGCGCCATTTATTTCACCTGCTCAAGTTTGCGGGTTTGCGGGTTCCACCGCATTGTTGCGGCTGGCGATGGCGCGCCTTCCAACCCTTTTATTTGCGCACGCTTTGTTTGAATAAACGACCGGAGAACGGCGTCCTTCTCTTCAGGAGATGCGTTTGGATCGCCAAGAGTCGCCTTCAGGGAGTCGCCTTCCTTTGCAGTGAATGCAGCCCCGAAAGTTGACCGGAGCAAAGGCAGAACCTCGTTGTCTACTTTGGAGATGTATTCTTTCCTTGCAATGGCCCCCTCGCCTGCGCTCATATTAAACTGGCGGCGTACTGCATCAACCCCCTGACCCGTCATTGTGTAGGTGGCTTTCTTGCCAAGCACACTTAAATCAGCTGCCACTTGCTCAAGGCCAGGCAGTGATGCTTTTAATTCTTTCAACTTAACTGTTGATTCACCCTTTGCTTGGCCTACTTCTTGATTTGACGCTTTAGAATAGGAAATTTCACCCTGCAAACCTGGAGAATACTGCGCCCCCTGAATTTGCTTGCCGTTCATCGCCACAGGCTTTACTGTGTTTGTGTAAGGGTTTACATTAAACGCATTGCCTTGCGCGTCAAATATTATCTGTCCACGTTGAGCGTCAGAACTTGTAGGTGCGGGCTTTAAGCTGCGCTGATAATTCTGATATGGTACGTTTGGCACAAGCGACCCATCAGGGCCAAGCGAGAACGGTTGATTCGGGTTTTGCTCTTTCGGCGCGAAAGGTGCGCTGAAAATAGGTTGCTTTGTGCGCGGATCAAACAATGTCCCGCCTGGCGCTATATTGATCAGGTCATTGTCTTTTTGCATCGCCTGCATCCATGCTGCGCCCTTTGCTGGGTCAACACCCATCAAGGCATTACCGTACCCTTGCGCGTCAAAGTTGGGTGGTGTAGCTGCTATGGGCGGCATCGGACCAATATCACTAGGAATTCCCCCAGGCACCGCTGGCGTGCCAGGCCTGAAGAAATTTTTGGCAAGCGCGTCCACCTGATCCTCTTTAGCGGACTGCTTGTTAATTCGATCCATCTGCATTTTCTGGAACGCTTGCGCCTGCGTGTCCTTTGTAGTCTGCGCATTACGATCCAGCGCATTGCCATAGCCCATGAGGCCAGACATGCCCGCCATGCCGATAGTGTTAAGCGGGCGCCCACGGCGAGCACCAGCCATGCCTCCGAAAACGGTTGCAAGCAACCCTTGACCCTCTGGCGTTGCAATAAAGCCAAGCAGCCCTTTTTTATCGTCCGTCATGACTGCCCCCACATCTGCCGACGCTGCAAACGTGCCTGCTGCGCGCGATTGATCTCGTCCTGTATCGCCTGCTGACTGGCCTGATAGAGCTGTGCGACTGTCTGCGGGCCTTGTGGGCTGCCTTGGCTCATTTGAGCTGGCGCGATTTCTTCAGGGGCGAGCAGGCTGCTTGCCGTTTGGGCTGCCGACATCGCTGTTCCTGCGCTCTTTAATCCACCCATAACTTGTGCGCCAGTGTAGCCGGATCCGAGCACCCCACCACCGCCAAGCAATCCACCAGTAGCGACGGGCGCAGCACCAGTTGCACCAGCCGCTCCCGGGGCGCTGGCGCCAAGCAAGCCAGTTGCTCCCGTCGCTCCGGCTGCACCGCTGGCGCCAAGCAATCCAGCACCAGTTGCGCCAGCCGCACCTGCGCCCGCACCAGCCACCGCTGGCGCAGCGGCAAGCGCCGCACCACCAGTTCCGATAACCGCCGCCCCTGCCGCAGCCGCTAACGCTAATTTCTGCCATGGTTTAAGTTTCATTTGTTGCCCCCACCGATTTTACCCAAGTCGGTAGCCAAACCGTCGGCACCAAAATTACCCAGCCCATTCGCCTGACCCCCCGGCGTATAATAAGGAGCAGGCGTAGAAGCGGCAGGCTGTCGTACAGAAGGATGGTTTAGTGATTGCTGAAACCGGCTATCTTGCATCTGCTGATATGGGTTGTTGCTTTGTGGCTGCCGTGCATTCTGCGCACCTCGTTGCTGCTGAAACATGCGCATTTGAGACATCAGATCCATTTGCGGCGCTTCTTGATTTTTAATCTGGCCGGCGTAACCGTATACCGGCGCACTTTCAGCGGCTAATTTTGCTTGCGCAGCAGCTAATTTTTCTTGCATGGCGCTATCTATGGGAGGGCGATAGCGGTAGTCATCATCGTTGTCGCGGCGTCTGAGATTACGGTCGTAGCTACTTTCATCTGCATAATTGCGTGGCATTATTTCCCCCCCCCGCTTACCGTCGTCTTTTGCGCTCCCTGACCACTGAGCAAGCCACCGAAACCAGCCATCTGCTTGTATGGGGTGTTCTGCTGATCCTGGAACTGTTGGTAGTTAAAGTCTCTGCCCTGCTGGGCTTG
>JAKFXW010000228.1 GCA_021731185.1 Gallionellaceae bacterium | reverse complement strand
AGACCTGATGGGCACGTCCCGAGATCCGCGCCAGCATCGCCAGCGCATGTTCGCGGTCATGCGGCTTGCCCAGCACCTCGCCGTCAATCACTACGGCGGTATCCGCGCCCAGTACCGGGCATCGCGCTTGCGGGTCCAACGACCGCCAACCGGCGCGCGCCTTTTCCAGTGCCAGGCGCAACACATACATTTCGGGTGATTCGTGCAAATGCACACTTTCATCGACATCCACGGCCAGCGTCCGGCAGCGGATACCGATCTGCTCAAGCAACGTGCGGCGCCGGGGTGATGATGAAGCCAGATAGAGATGGAGACTGTGCATTGGAGAGGAAGTTTCAGGTTTTAAGCGGCAAGATGCAAGCACAGCGCATCTTTCGGCGAAAGCATGCCACAAAGCACGGCAAAATGCTGGAAAATAGCATTTGTTTGTTGCACTATAGCTATAGCGCCCATTTTTGGCCATGAAGAGCGGACATGGATGCCCGCTTCGCCATGCACACCATCACTCGCGCAAGGAGGCTGTTGATCATGATGACATTTCAAGCAAACACGGTTTTGCACAAGTATTTCCTTGCAGGCATGCTGACATTCCTCGGCGCGCCTGCACTCGCCGAGACGTTTCCCTTGCCCCCGCCCGGCACCGACGTTGTCGGCGACCTGCGCGTGATAATGGCCCGCCAGGAAGACACCCTGCTGGACATCGCACGGCGTTACAATCTGGGTTATAACGAAATCACCGACGCCAATCCCACCGTGGATCCCTGGCTGCCCGGCGCGGGGACACCGGTGTTGCTGCCAACCCAATTCATCCTGCCCAACGCGCCACGGCAAGGTATTGTCCTGAACATCGCCACGATGCGCATGTTTTATTATCCCGCACCCAAGCCCGGAGAGTCCGCTGTAGTCATCACACACCCGATTGGCATCGGCAAAGAGGGCTGGTCTACCCCTGTGGGCGCCACCAAGGTGGTCTCCAAGCAGAAGGATCCTGCCTGGAATGTCCCGGTTTCCATTCAGGAAGAGCACGCCAAGAAGGGTGAGCCGTTGCCGTCGGTAGTGCCGCCCGGCCCCGACAATCCGCTGGGACAATACGCCTTCCGGCTTGGCCTGCCCGGCTACCTCATCCACGGCACCAATAAACCTTCCGGCATAGGCATGCGCGTCAGCCACGGGTGCATTCACCTTTACCCCGAGGATATCGCCAGGCTGTTCGACCAAATTCCCGTCGGGGTATCCGTCCAGATCTCAAATCAACCGTACCTCGCAGGTTGGCGCGACGGCACATTGTATCTGGAAACACACAAGCCGCTGGAAGAAGACGCCAAAGCGCTGGATGGTAATCTAACACCCGTCGTCAATGTC
Source organism: Gallionellaceae bacterium (assembly GCA_021731185.1). Lineage (GTDB taxonomy): Bacteria > Pseudomonadota > Gammaproteobacteria > Burkholderiales > Gallionellaceae > Nitrotoga. The sequence goes on along the minus strand of JAKFXW010000228.1, from coordinate 1,212 downwards.
ATTATTGGCGCCTCGGGCGAAAAGCGACGCGACATTAACTGGCGAAACGTCATCCGCATCACCCGGCGCGGTGGAGGATACCCTCTGCCGATATCGGCCAACAGCCCGGCACTGGAAGATATCATCACGGACCTTCCCATGGTCAATGAAACCCGGGAAACACCGCCGCCCGCCAGCGTAACCCCCGCGCGTAGCGCCAATGCAGAAACTAATGAGGAGCCATCGCCTCCATCCGAACAAGCCGCGTTCGATACCAAGCAGTGGTATGTGCAGGCAGGCAACTTCAAAAATATGGACAAGGCGCACCGCTTAGCCGCCATGCTGCGCCACCTGGGGCCGTCCATCCCGGCGTTGCATGTTGCAGCGCCGGGAGGATATCGCGTCCTGGCTGGCCCTTTTGCCAACAAAACCGAAGCGCAATCCCACCAAAAACTCATACAGGCCAGCCTGGGGATTGACACTTTTATCAAGCCACCTGAAATTAAACGTCAGGTCAACTGATGCGGCAGGAAATCGTTCCATGAAGTGACATATCCAAAAAGTTGAAAGCCCCGTAGCGCAAAGCATGCGGGGCTTCTCTTGCAGCTTAAAATAGCCGCTTATTTTTCCATCGACTTTCTAAACATCCGATCAAGCTTTTCGTTGGTTTGATCAGCTTTACGATTGGCTTCATCGGCCTTGCTCATGGCCTGATCAGCAGTTGATTGAGCAGAGTTGGCCTTGCTCATCGCCTGATCTGCGGCCGAAGCGGCGCTCGTCGCCTTGCTTAACGCCTGGTCTGCAGTAGATTGCGCCGTAGCCGTTTTGCTTAACGCTTGATCCGCCTTGGCCTGAGCGGCACTCGCGGTTTCCTGTGCCTGCTCCGCCGTGGCACGGATCTTGTCCAGGTCACCGCTCGTTGCGCAGGCAACCAATCCAAGGGACAGCAGAATGGGAGATAACTTCAGTACTTTATTCATAATGTCTCCTTACATTTATTATTTAAACACGATTATTGAATGGTCTTTAGGAGGACCTCTTTCAGAGTAATCCAGTCGCCCGGATTTTGCCAGACGCGAGGCACAAAAACCGCGTCGGGATTTGGCGACGCCGCTAGCAGCCTGTCGGCTTGGGGGGGGAGATTTGACGAGAATGAATTTCCCAGATGACGCGTATTAGATGATCAACACCTTGGTGCCGATTCGCACCAAACGAGCAAGCGACCTGATCTGG
>JAKFXW010000191.1 GCA_021731185.1 Gallionellaceae bacterium | reverse complement strand
TCAATAAGTTGTGTATTAAAGAGGTTCGGGGAGCAGATTATAGCTAAATTTATTCTCTGCCAATTTTTTTCAAACGATCGTTATGATCATAAATACTTGCTGCTAAAAATATTCATTAAAATTACTGATACCTGTATATGTATATGCGAATAAATAAATTGCACTATCCACTCCGCTGACATCATGCTAGCAGATAAGCATATACAGCTTCCACCAAGGTAACAGCCACAATCGTAAGAATAGCTGATAGCATGAACACCCGTTTTTTGCTCGATTACCGCGAGCGAATCCACCCTGACCAAGCGCCACACCATGAAATTTATTTTAGGCATCGAAAGTTCTTGCGACGAAACTGGCATCGCGCTATATCACACTGAGCGAGGCTTGCTGGCACACGCGCTGCATTCTCAAGTGAAAATGCATAACGAATATGGCGGCGTGGTGCCAGAGCTTGCGTCGCGTGATCACGTTCATCGCGTGTTGCCACTCATACGCTCAACGATGCAGCAAGCGGATTGCACAATATCCGAATTGAACGCAATTGCTTATACACAAGGGCCAGGGTTATCGGGCGCATTGCTGGTCGGCGCGAGTGTGGCCTGCTCGCTGGCGTATTCACTCAACATTCCCGCTATCGGCATCCATCATCTGGAAGGACACTTGCTGTCACCATTGCTGTCCGAACCAGAATTGAAATTTCCATTTATTGCCTTGCTGGTTTCCGGTGGACACACCCAACTGATGCGCGTAGATGATGTCGGTCAATATACATTGCTGGGCGAAACGCTGGACGACGCAGCGGGAGAGGCGTTTGATAAAAGCGCAAAATTGCTGGGGCTGGATTATCCCGGCGGGCCGGCGCTATCCAAGCTGGCGCAAGACGGACAGCCGGGGCGATTTAATTTACCGCGCCCGATGTTGCACAGCGGAAATCTGAATTTTAGTTTTAGTGGATTAAAAACCGCCGTGCTCACCTTGGTCAGACAACACACCACAACGAAGCAAACGATAGACGATCAAACCCGCGCCGATATTGCCCATGCCACACAACAGGCAATCGTTGATGTATTGGTCAACAAAGCGCTTGTAGCACTGAAACAAACTGGCTTAAAACAATTAGTGGTCGCGGGCGGCGTAGGCGCAAACCAACCCCTACGCCAACAATTAAACGTAGCCGCTACCAAAGGAAATTTTCACGTATTTTATCCCGCACTAGAATTTTGCACCGACAACGGCGCAATGATCGCCTATGCCGCAGCGTTGCGTTTTCACCGTCAGCAAAACAGCGGGCAAGAAGTTGAATTTGACTATCGCTTTAATGTGAAACCCAGATGGGATTTACAGCAGATTAATAGCTAGGGAACCTCTGATTAAGTCCCGCATGGCCGCGCATTCGGCTTTGCGGGATGGGATGCAAGAAAGGTGACGACGCGAATGGTTATTCCCTTCGCTAGGAGCCTGACGCTGCAGACCGCCCGCAATGCCAATGCCCTTGTGGGTTGCGACAAAAATGAGCACTCGCTGTGTTGCGCTCCTTGGTATCGTAGAATAACTACGACCAGCGTCGCGCGCCTTGCGATCATCCATTTTTTGTCAGCAACGCGGTTCATGATGGACTTAATCAGAGGTTCCCTAGAGTTACTGTGTAGACAGCTTTCGCAACAATCCCTGCGCCGCGTCCTCCACCATGCCCAACACCTGATTAAATCCCTGCTCACCGCCATAGTAAGGATCAGGCACTTCGCGTTCTGAAAAATTCACGCTATGCTCCATAAACAACCCCAGTTTGTATAGATACTCGGCGGGACAAATTTTTTTCAGCAACGCAAGATTGTAATTATCCATCGCCAAAATAAAATCAAATGCTGCAAAATCTGCCGCAGCCACTTGACGACCCCGCAACATGCTCATGTCATAACCGCGTACACGTGCCGCCGCCTGCGAGCGTTCATCGGGTGACGAACCGATGTGATAATCATGCGTCCCCACCGAATCTATCGCGATTAAATGTGCCAACCCAGCCGCCTGAACCTGATGACGAAACACCGCCTCCGCCGTTGGCGAGCGACAAATGTTGCCCATACAAACAAATAAGATAGAAATTTTTTTCATCGCTATTCAGATAAGGCGTTGATGCGCTATATGCAATGCCATGATGGCATTTATTGCATTTCTTATCTCTCAACTTTTTCTGTGCTCACGACATTATTTCCTGCCAATGCTTTAAATAACTGTGTCGCAACTGACAGCCAGCTGCGCCGCACTTGCACCTCACCCTGCTCTGCGCTGTAGGCTTCGCGCTGCGCATCCAGAACTTCGAGATAGTTGGCAACGCCTGCTGAAAAGCGCGCCTCGACCAAGCGTAATCTTTGTTTTTGCGCCGCAGCATTGGCGGCTTGGGCGCTTAGTTGTCGGGTGAATGTTTCACTAGCGTTGAGCAAATCAGCCACTTCGCGGAAGGCGAGTTGTATGGTTTTTTCATATTCTGCAATAGCAATGACCTTGCGTGCCTCAGCCAAATTCAGATTCGCCGTGCCGCGCCCGCCAGTGAATAATGGCAAGCTGATGATCGGCTGAAA
>JAKFXW010000245.1 GCA_021731185.1 Gallionellaceae bacterium | reverse complement strand
ACCTCTGATTAAGTCCCGCATGACCGCACACTCGGTTTTGCGGGATGGGATGCAAGGCGTGCGAGGAAGCGAATGGTTGATCCCCTTCGCAACGAGCACAACGCGACAGGCCGCCCGCAAAACCAGTGCCCGTTGGGGTTGCGGCAAAATCGTGCGCTCGCGACGTTGCGCTCCTCGGCATCGTAGTCCGGGCTACGACCTTCGTCGCGCGCCTGGCGATCATCGCGATTTTGCCAGCAATGCGGTTCATGGAGGACATAATCAGAGGTTCCTTAACTACGGCGTGAACCGTGAATAATTTCCACCAACTTGATCGCCTGCTGCTCCATTTCGATGGTTAGATTATTTACCTGAGCGCGGAAGTGGCGATAGAAAATCATGCTGGGAATCGCCACAATCAAACCAAAAGCGGTGTTATACAGCGCAATGGAAATGCCATGCGCCAGCGCGGCAGGCGCACTCTCGGTGGTGCTTTGTGCGCCGAAAATTTCAATCATACCAACCATCGTGCCAAATAATCCTAATAAGGGGCTGATCGAAGCTATAGTACCGAGCGCGGTTAAAAAGCGCGATAAATCATGCGCCACCACACGCCCTGTTTCCTCAATGGACTCCTTCATCACCTCGGGAGAGTTTTTCACATTCTTCAGTCCCGCCGCAAATATGCGTCCGAGCGGCGAGCCAGCCGCCAGCCGCACCAGCATCTCATCGTTCACACCATGAGTGGTAATATCCTGTATCACGTCATTCAACAGATGCGCTGGCATAACTGCCCTGTAGCGTAGCGTGTACAGGCGTTCTCCAACAAGCCCTAAGGCAATAACTGACGCAATAAGCAAAAACCAGATCGGCCAACCAGCCGCTTCAATAATGGCAAACACTATTTTTCTCCAAATTTTTTAAGGGTGCAGCTTGAAAGTGAAATTACGAATAATGTAACTGCTCATGGATATTTGGGCAACTATACATAGCGTCATAAATCGTAGCGAGCGGATGAAGGGCAAGGCGTGCGGCGCACAGGAGCCGGAGTGTACATAGACGTACATGAGGACTCCGAGCACCGCGCAACACAGCCATTCATTCGTGCAGTAGTTTTATGTCGCTATGTTTAGTAACCGCTGCACATTGTACTGAGGAAACCCCTCGCTCACTAATAGTTTAGGTTTAGATCAGGTCAAATTTGATCTCTGTTTTCAATCAATCTACCTTCAATCTAAAGAGTCCAGCGGGCTAAGCAGCGATCTCACAACCTGCCAATACCATAACATACCAATCGTTTCTGCTAAACTGCCGTGTCATTGTCCCCTTGTGGGACATTTTTTGCCGGTGTCAACTTCTCAAGCTCACCAGAGCTTAGAGAATTGCCTACCTTTGGTGTAGCACCCATGCCTGATATTGCATCGCGCCCCCATTCCGCCACAACCGTAAATCAACTTATCGCAAGTGGAATGCAGCCTTTGCTAGCCCGTATTTATGCTGCTCGTGAAATTCTGGACATTGCACAATTAAATACGGCTCTGCTCGGTTTGCTACCTTACACCTTATTAAAAAATGCACAGAAAATGGCAGTCATACTGGCGGATGCCATTGCCACGCAACGTAAAATTACAATCGTGGCAGATTATGATGCTGATGGTGCAACCGCATGTGCTGTGGGGCTGCGAGGCTTGCGCGCAATGGGTGCGAAAGTGGCATTTATCGTTCCGAATCGGTTCGAATATGGCTATGGCCTTACCCCGGAAATCGTCCAGCTAGTGGCGGGCATAGGCGGTGTCAACTTCTCAAGCTCGCCAGAGCTTAGAGAATTGCCTGCCTTTGGTGGGGCGTCCAATCCAGACAAACCCGATTTTATTCTGACTGTCGATAACGGCATTTCCAGCGTGGAAGGTGTGGCAGAAGCCAATCGGCTGGGTATAGAGGTGCTGATTACCGATCATCATTTGCCCGGTGATAAGTTGCCGGATGCGCGTTGTATAGTGAATCCCAATCAGCACGGCTGCACCTTCCCCAGCAAAAACCTGGCGGGCGTTGGCGTGATGTTTTATGTACTGCTGGCATTGCGTGCCGAGTTGCGCGCGCGCGGTCAATTTAATGAGGTGACAGTGTCAACTTCTCAAGCTCGCCAGAGCTTAGAGAATTGCCTACCTTTGGTACAGCCCAATCTAGCCGAGCTATTGGATATCGTTGCGCTTGGAACAGTGGCAGATGTGGTGAGGCTGGATGAAAACAATCGCATACTGGTACAACAAGGTTTGCAGCGCATTCGTGCGGGGCGCGCCTGTGCAGGTATTCAGGCACTGCTTGCCGTAGCACGCAAAGTCCCCAGCAAAACCAGCGCATATGAACTTGGCTTCGTGGTCGGCCCGCGCTTAAATGCTGCCGGACGGTTGGATGACATTAGTCTGGGCATCCAATGTTTGACTACCGATGATCCCACGCTAGCTGCCAAGATAGCCGCCCAGCTGGATGCGCTCAATCACGAACGCCGCACTATTGAGGCCGATATGCAACAAACAGCATTATTGGCCTTGGAGAATATTGATCCCACAAGGGGACAATGTCCAACCGACCATTACAGTTTGACTTTATTTGACCCAAGCTGGCATCAAGGCGTGATCGGCATCCTGGCATCGCGACTCAAGGATAAATATCATCGCCCCACCATTATTTTTGCACGCTCGTCCCACAAGGGGACA
>JAKFXW010000011.1 GCA_021731185.1 Gallionellaceae bacterium | reverse complement strand
CAAGATGGTCAACGACACCTTTGGCCACGCTACCGGTGATCATGTGCTGCGTCACCTCGCCACGCTGATGAAGGCGGAGCTGCGCAAGATCGACACCCTGGGACGGCTCGGTGGAGAAGAATTCGCCGTCATCCTGCCGGGCGCCGATCTGGCCGCGGCGGAGATTTTTGCCGAACGTTTGCGCAAGCAAGTGGCGGACACGCCTGCAGTGCTGGACAAGTGGACCATTCCGGTGACCATCAGCATCGGCGTCACCGAAATCAAACCCCTCGATGTCAGTGCCGATGATGCCCTGACGCGTGCGGATCGGGCGCTTTACCGTGCCAAAGAGTGCGGAAGGAACCGGGTTACGGTTGAGGTTTGAGTAGCCGGTTGCGCGGGATGCTCTGAATCGCAGTGCCCATGCCTTTAGGCTAATGTGGCCGTGGCATATAAAAATAATAATAAAATCATATACTTATATTGGCGTTTCCCCGTGCTTGCGTGACAGGAGAGAGGCCTTGGGCAGTAGTAACTTATAGATTACAATGCCATGACTGCACGTACGGTTCTCGTTTATCAATCTGCCGATGGGCACCAGCCGTTTACCGAATGGCTGGATGCGTTGAAAGACCGGCAGGCGCGGGCGCGAATCCGCACACGCATCGACCGCCTCACGCTCGGCAATCCCGGCGATCACCGGGTGCTGGATGGCGGCGTATCAGAACTGCGTATTGATTGGGGCCCCGGGTACCGGGTTTATTTTGCACAGACGGGTGACGTCATCCTTCTCCTGCTTTGCGGCGGAGACAAGACCACCCAGCAAAAGGACATCACATATGCCAAAGCCTGTCTCCAGGACTACAAAGCCCGCACGCAAAAAAATCGCGGTAGCGGCGGTCGCCTATGAGCCCTTGCTGCTCGCTCGGCTGAAAGATCCTGCTGAAGCTGCAGCCTATGTTGAGGCTGCCATCGAAGACGGCGATCAGCCGGCGCTGATGATGGCGCTGCGCCATGTGGCGCAGGCGCAGGGCGGTATCTCAAAGCTGGCGCGGAAATCGAAACTCACGCGTGAGGCGACTTACCGGATGTTATCTGCAACGGGTAATCCGGAATTGCGCAGCCTGACGGCGATATTAGATGCAGCAGGGTTGCGCTTATCAGTTAAACCGGTGGGGCCGCGCATGGGCTGAATTTAATCTTCTCCGAGGGTAAGCGCTAAATAAAATCAAACAGAATCAGAAAACTAATGTTAGTTGATCTACAGTTATTTAATTTCAGAGGTTTCGAAAAGCATTCGCTCGAACTTCGACCGCTGACGGTGATCGTTGGAAGAAACAATGCTGGAAAATCAACCATCGTAGAGGCTTTGCGTCTTGTTTCTGTGGTTAGCAATCGTCTTGGGCATATAAATTTTCGCGACCCGCCTGATTGGTTGCAATTATCTAAATTATATCGAGGCGTATCGCCAGATTTATCTTTAATGGGGTTGGATTTTTCAACCGCATTTTTTCATTACGGGGAACCTCCAGCAAAAATTATTGCTCGCTTTAGCAATAAGGCGGAGATACGCATATTTCTTGGGGCTGCAAATCAAATTCATGCGATAGCAATTGATCCAAAGGGGCAACCAATTACCGACAAAGGGAGGGCACTCGCAACAAATTTCCCTCGAGTGGAAATACTTCCCCAAATCGGTCCGCTACAGTTCGATGAGGAGGAGTTGTCGGAAGATTATGTTCGCCGGACTGTTGACACCCCCCTTTCATCGCAGCATTTTCGTAATCAACTGTATCTGGTTCACTCAGCGTATACGCGATTTTCGGAATTGGTCCAGCAAAGTTGGCCGGGCGTAAGGATTCGAGAAATGCGCCGCGTCCCGGGGATTCTTGGTGGTAAGGGGGCTGAAGGCAAAGCTAAGCTGTCATTACTTGTGCAGAACGACGATTTTGTGGCTGAGTGTGGGCGTATGGGTCACGGGTTGCAAATGTGGCTACAAATTATTTGGTTTTTGGCAAGAGCCAATGCGAATAGCACAGTGATCCTTGATGAGCCGGATGTATACATGCATCCGGATTTGCAGCGCCGTCTTCTTCGCCTCGTTACTCGACGACACAAGCAGGTAGTTATTGCGACACATTCGACGGAGATTATGGCGGACGTTTCCCCCGATGAAATTTTAGTTGTAGAGCGAATGCGACCGAAGTCTGCTTTTGCGCCGTCACTTCCGGCAGTACAGAAAGTAATCGAAAAACTTGGCGGCGCACAAAATATCCATCTTGCTCGACTATGGTCCGCAAGAAGATTTGTAATTGTGGAGGGCGATGATCTGGAGATTTTGGGGCCGCTACATGCAAAGCTATTTATTGATTCATCAACTCCTTTGCAGGCTATGCCCAATGCGGGCGTGGGGGGCTGGACTGGCTGGGAGCGCGCAGTTGGAGCCGCTTCGGCCATGAGGAATGCGTTTGGCGATGAAATTAACGTTTATTGCATATTTGATTCTGATTTCAATTCAGGAAATCTTATTGAGAAAAGGTATGAGCGTGCAGAAAAAGAAAAAATTAATCTGCATATATGGGCTCGTAAGGAAATTGAAAATTATTTAATCGTCCCGGAAGCTATTAAGAGAGTCATAGAGCAAAGAGTAAATAAAGATATAGTGGCCCCATCCGTTAAAAAAATTATTGATGAGATTGATGGAATTGCAAATTCCATG
>JAKFXW010000126.1 GCA_021731185.1 Gallionellaceae bacterium | reverse complement strand
AGGCCGTAAGACGGCGAATGTCGTTTTAAACACCGCTTTTGGGCAGCCGACCATTGCGGTTGATACACATATATTCAGAGTGTCCAATCGCACAGGCATTGCACCCGGCAAGACTGTGCTGGAGGTGGAGCGACAATTGGAAAAACATGTGCCGCGAGAATTTAAACATGATGCCCATCATTGGCTGATTTTGCATGGCCGTTACGTGTGTCAGGCGCGCAAACCTAAATGCGGAAAATGTAGTATTGTTGACTTGTGCGATTTTCCTAATAAAGAAATCCTAACAAAGAAATTCTAGCTAAAACCAATGTTCAATCCCACACGAGACGAGGCGCGCAAATTTTTAATCAACGCATGGCGCAAACGGCGAGAAGGCGCGCTGCTTGAACCGTTGGAAGATTTGGCGATACAGCTTATCGAAAAACATCCCGAATATCATACCGTGCTGGAAAACCCGATTCGCTTTCAAGACAAAAATTACGCACCCGAACATGGCGAGACCAACCCTTTTTTACACTTGATGATGCATCTTTCCATCGAGGAACAAATTTCCATCAATCAGCCGCTTGGCGTACGCGCCCACTTTACGCGGTTGACCCATCATTTCGCTTCCGAGCACGACGCGCAACATCGTATGATGGAATGCCTGAGTGAAATGATCTGGCAGGCACAACGGCATAACACTGCCCCCGATGCCGCTATGTATCTAAGCTGCATGGAAAACATTTCCTGAAAGAATAATTATGGCAAATCGTCTGAGCAAAATTGTCACCCGCACCGGAGACCAAGGAACAACAGGCCTCGCCGATGGCACGCGGGTAGGGAAAAATAGTGCGCGCATCCACACCATCGGCACCGTGGATGAGCTGAACAGCCATCTCGGCTTACTGCTGACAGAAAGCCTGCCGCACGATGTGCGTGCGTTGCTGTTGCGTATACAACATGATTTATTTGATCTGGGTGGTGCGCTGGCTTACCCCGTCGCGCCCTTTGCCGAAAACAAATTACTTTATCTGGATGAGGCTATCGCTAAACATAATGCCGACTTGCCGCCACTCAAAGAATTTATCCTGCCTGGTGGCACACGTGCAGCGGCTTTATGCCACGTTGCCCGCACAGTAGCACGACGTGCCGAAAGGGATTTTTTCGAGCTGGCTCAAATTGAAGATACGCCAATTTTTGGTTTACCTTACCTCAACCGCCTGTCTGATTTATTATTTGTGCTATGCCGCGTAATAAACCGCGCTGCCAAACAACTGGAAGCGTATTGGCAAACACACAACCAGTAAATCAGGTAAATTCTCCCAAAAAAACTTCATCAAAAACCAACAAATCAATTAATATTTAAATCACGCGGCACTATTACAAACTAAAATTGCCTGTCGTTAAAATAATTTTCCCCAATACACCGCCTTGCTCAATAAGCTGATGCGCCTGTGCTGCATCACGCAACGGTAATACGTGGCTTACCAGTACGCCAAGTTTACCCGCCTCGATCAATTGCGCGCCTTGCTCCAAAATTTTTCGTTGCCGTACTTGTTCTTCGGGCAGGTGCTGTACTTGTGGCGTGAGCATCAACTCATAGCACAGCGATAAATTTCTTAATCGCGCCAATTGACTGTCTGCCAAGGATAACGGGGTAGACAGCAGCGTGACAATTTTTCCACCAACCCGCGCCGCGTTGAACGAACGCAAAAATGTCTCGCCGCCCACACAATCCAGTACCACATCTACCCCTTTGCCTTCAGTCCAATTTAAGGTTTCTTGCACAAAATCCTGCTCGCGGTAATTTATTATTTTTCCTGCGCCCAGACCCTGCACCAACCCGGCTTTTTTGCTGTCACTTACTGTCACTGCAACATGTGCGTTTAAATGCTGCGCCAGTTGCACTGCGATATGTCCCACACCACCGGCTGCAGCGTGAATGAGTATTGTTTGTCCGGCTTGCAGATGGGCACGTTCAACCAGTGCTTCCCATGCGGTAATCAACACTAGCGGTAATGCCGCGCTGTCTTGCAAACTGAGATTGCCAGGTTTAGCTGCGCAATAATCTTGATGCACGGTGGTGTATTCGGCATAGCAGCCAGGCTCACCTCCTATGCCGCCATTACAAAAATATACGGCATCGCCTGCTTTAAAGCGGGTCACCGCGCTGCCGACTTTCTCCACAATGCCCGCACCATCGCAACCTAAAATGGTTGGTAAGCTGGTAGGGTAATACGTACCCTTGGCGCGCAGTTTTGTATCCAGCGGATTCACACCTGCCGCCGCCAGTTTTACTCGCAGATGCTGCGCGTCAGGCAATTCCGGCAAATTTATATCGCGTAGCTGTAGTACCGCTGTACTGCCTGCGGCAGTCATTAAAATTGCTTGCATGGTCATCTCTCTCGTTGCATACGGCCTAGGCTTGTACGATCTGGGCTTATTTTATGTGCATTCGATATGTTAAACTTGCCGCATACATTTAGCGAGTTGAGCCATGTCAGGAAATACTTTAGGCACTTTATTTACCGTCACTTCTTTTGGTGAATCACACGGCATAGCCATTGGTTGCGTGGTGGATGGCTGTCCGCCGGGCATGGAAATTTCAGCTGAGTATATTCAGCAGGATTTAGATAGACGCAAACCCGGCACATCGCGCTACGTCACGCCCAGAAAAGAATCGGACACAGTGGAAATTTTATCTGGCGTGTTTGAAGGGAAAACCACAGGCACGCCCATCGCTTTGCTCATACGCAACGAAGATCAACGCAGCCAGGATTACGACAATATTATTGAGAGTTTTCGTCCCGGCCATGCGGATTACACCTACTGGCAAAAGTAC
>JAKFXW010000215.1 GCA_021731185.1 Gallionellaceae bacterium | reverse complement strand
TTTATCTGGCGTGTTTGAAGGGAAAACCACAGGCACGCCCATCGCTTTGCTCATACGCAACGAAGATCAACGCAGCCAGGATTACGACAATATTATTGAGAGTTTTCGTCCCGGCCATGCGGATTATACCTACTGGCAAAAGTACGGCATACGCGATTATCGCGGAGGGGGGCGTGCTTCGGCGCGGGAAACTGCAGTGCGTGTAGCAGCCGGTTCTATTGCAAAAAAATGGTTGCATGAAAAATATAGGGTCGTAATACGCGGTTATTTGTCGCAGCTAGGCGAAGTGGTGGTGCCATTCAAAAGTTGGGATGGCGTGAACAGCAATCCATTTTTTGTGGCAGATGATAGCTATGTCGCACAATTGGAAGAATACGTCGATGCAATACGCAAGTCCGGTGATTCCATCGGCGCGAAGCTAACCGTGGTGGCGGAGAATGTACCTGTCGGACTCGGTGAGCCGGTTTACGATAGATTAGATGCTGAAATCGCTTATGCCCTGATGAGCATCAATGCAGTGAAGGGCGTGGAAATCGGCGCGGGCTTTCAATGCGTCACCCAGCGTGGCAGCCAGCACAGCGATGAGTTAACGCCACAAGGATTTGCCAGCAATCACGCGGGCGGCATACTCGGGGGCATTTCTACCGGGCAAGATATTGTCGCGCACATCGCGGTCAAGCCAACCTCCAGTATTCGCCTACCGCGTAACACTATCAACAAACAAGGCGAAGCGGTGCAGATAAAAACGCATGGTCGGCATGACCCTTGTGTTGGTATACGCGCAACACCTATTGCTGAGGCAATGCTGGCCTTGGTGTTGATCGATCATGCTTTGCGTCATCGCGCGCAGAACACGGATGTGGTGTGCACTACGCCAAGAATCCCAGGTAAAATAATTTAGGCTTCATTCCCCTGAAATAAATTCAGAGCAGTTAATTTTTGAGTGCCGCCCGTTTACCGCGCTGATATAAATAATAATATTCTGGACGAGTGCCTGGCCGTTTGCCTTCCCATAATTTAATCCAGCCTGCCCCATTTCTAGAGGTGAGCAGCGGCTCACCTTGCAGCAGCAACAAATCACATTGGTTTTTCGCCTGATTAAGCGTGTTAATTCCGCTAAAATATTGCAGCAGCACGCGCTGCGTGTCGCCTATGTTTTGTGAGGCCACACACCGATGCTGCGCTGGCAGTGACTGTTTGAGCGAAATAAATAGGCTGCGATAACTTTTACCCGTGTCCAACCATGGTAGCCATATCGTCATAACGAGCACCCATATCAGCGTCACTCCGGCGGCCCAATTCACCACAGCGCGGCGCATTGAGGGTCTGACTCGCCAAACCAGAATCATCCACAGTACGGTAAAAATAATTCCGATCCAGAAGGCGGGCGTTTCCACACTGGGCATAAAGCTCGGGTGATATTCCTTGAGTAAAGTGGTGACTCGGGTGCGATTATTTAGCAACAACCCTGCCCACGCCCACCATAATAAAATGGTTAACAAGCCGAAGGTCATAATGCCGAACCAATTCAGCGCATTTGCCGCGCCGCGCCGCAGTGTAGAAAGTGCGGCACAGGCCAGCAGTGCGAGCGGTAATAACAGCGGCATGGCATGCTCTTCGCCATAGTTAGGTGAAAAACTTAGCACCAGCAGCATGACAACGAAACTCACCAACGGCAATTGCAATGCTGTTTCCTGCATTATTTTAAAGCGCGCCTGCCACACTGCCCATGCCGCCAAGGGCAAGGCAGGCCAGGCAAACCACGCTAGTGCTTTAAGATAATGCAACAGTGCTGGAAAATCTCCGCGCCGCATGAAATCTAACCAGCGTCCGATATTTGCATCCCATGCCCACACCATAAATAATTCGGGTGACCGTACATAAAGCAAAATGGGCCAGATTAAAAGCCACGGCAAGGTAACAATCAATGCGATGCCGAGACTGGAAAAATAACTGCGTGTGCGCCAAGGGCTAAAGATCAACAAGGTTGTGCTTATGCCTAAAAATAAAACAAGCGCCGTGAAATCGTTGGACATGAAACCGATACCGACCCCGCACCCGATAGCGAGACCTGCTATCAGCGGGCTATGCAAACTTTTTGCATAGCCGTACAGCATCATGGCGCAACCCGCCAGCAAGGCTAATTCTGAGAAGAGTTCATGTACGTGAACCAACAACCCCAGGCAGCCGATTAAAATAATCACCGCCGCCCAGCCGCGTCCTGTACCAAATAATTTGCGCCCAGTTAACCCAATAAATATCAATGTAATGGAGGTGTACAAGCCACTCGCTAAACGTGCGCCGTCATGGAGTGGCAGGAGCGGAGCAAATAATTTTGCCAGCACGGCAGCGGTCATATAAAACAGCGGCGGGTTGTCCATGTCCGGCCGCCCTGCCAAGGTGGGCACCAGCCAATCACCGCTCTGTACAATGTGATAAACCAGTGCGAATCCATACGCATCTATGGATTTCCACGGATCATGGCCGATCAGTCCTGTTGCCATCCACACTGCACACAGCAACCCTAATGTCCAGGTTTTCGCTGGAAGGACAGATTCTTTATGATCTTGAAATGTAAATTCCTGATGAGAGTACATGGAGATAAATAGTTAAGGTTTAAAAATATATCAAGCTTACTTCACCACTTTAAGCAACTGCACGGACTTTTACTCGCCTCGTGGAAAATTGGCATTAAATTGATTAGTCGTAAATGATTTTCTGCATTTTTCCCAGAAGTGAATGATGCGCGGGCTTGAAATAATGATCCTCAGCTTTAGGGGTCCCGTCCCACAAGGGGACAATGTAATTAAATCTGAATGCATATTCTTTTAGAAAATTTCGTGTTTAAAGCATAGGTGATGCATTAAGCAATTTGGGTAA
>JAKFXW010000070.1 GCA_021731185.1 Gallionellaceae bacterium | reverse complement strand
ATACAATGGCATCTCTGAAGATAAAGACAAAAATAAAATTACCCTGGAAATATTGAGGGACTTAGGTGCAAATGGAGAAGAGTTAATTACAAGGTCAGAAAATAGCCTGAAATTTAAAGGCAACCCAGTACCAAAATTATCTTCTAGTACGTCAGCAATTTACCTTTTCAAGGAAGAGGAAAGCATCACCGGAGCATATGAAGCTGCTGCGAGCGTAATGCGCAGAAATTTCTTTGGGGATGATTTGGCGGTCGCCACTTCATTTCAAACGTTGCCAAGCAAATTCTTAGGCAAAGATGTCAAGATTAGTTTAGAGGACATCTACTCAGCAGATTTGACCCTATCTAGCAAACTATTTTTGTTGAGCAAGCACGTCCCTTCGCACTTCGAGCTAATCGTGGAGCACTTCAAGAGAGTATTCCCTTTTATCGAGCAGCTAACTTTCAAGAAAGCAACCAATCTACCAATAGCTGGCGATGCGATTATTTTATTTGTAACAGAAAAAGAAGTAGATACGCCAGTTGCACTTCATGATATTTCATCTGGCATGCAAAAAGTATTGCTTATCCTATCTGATATTGTTGTTAGCCCGCCAGAAATCTTGTACATGATAGACGAATATGAAAATTCATTAGGGGTTAATGCTATAAATTTTCTACCGTCATTTTTGTCTGAATGTGGGAAAGATAAACAGTTCATTATTACTTCGCATCATCCATCATTAATTAATGCGATACCTGTTGATAATTGGTTTATTTTTAACAGGAAGGGTACGAGAATAAGAATTAAACGGGGTGAGCAGTTGGCTGGAAAATATAGTCGATCAAAACAGGAGAAATTCATTCAATTACTCAATGACCCGTTTTTCGTTGAAGGCATCGAATAATGAATTATTACGTAGTAGTTGAAGGTGCCGCAACAGAAAAAGAGGTGTATAGATCATG
The DNA here is from genome assembly GCA_021731185.1 of Gallionellaceae bacterium. GTDB lineage: Bacteria > Pseudomonadota > Gammaproteobacteria > Burkholderiales > Gallionellaceae > Nitrotoga. The sequence goes on along the minus strand of JAKFXW010000070.1, from coordinate 1,949 downwards.
GATTCCTTTGGTGAATACTCAACTTGAATTTGTATCTCATCCATCAATGCTTGATGATGGAAAATTTTCAATTGTGTCAGGATTTGGCTACCCTTTTTATAAAAGAATAATTTTAAACGCCATTGAAGATATCTCTGGTATGGAAGGCCTTACAAGGCTTGTGGTGTGCGTTGACTCTGAAGATATGGAGATGGCTGAGAAGTTTGAAGAGATACAATTGTTGGTAAATTCGGCTGCATTTCCGGGGCTAGATTTTAGAATAGTTGTTCAGCATTTTTGCTTTGAAACTTGGGCATTGGGTAACAGAAAACTAAAAGGTCCCACACACAATGCAGATCTAATAAAGCTAAGAAAGTTTTATGATGTTTCGCTACTTGACCCGGAAGGGCTTCCACCGCTTATTGAAAGAAAATTAAACAGAAGTCAGCACGCCAGCTATTATCTGGCGAAGCTTTTGAACAATAAACATAAGAACATTACATATTCAAAAAGCTCACCCAGTGTTGTGGCGCATCCCAAATACTTTGATCAAATAAGAAATAGGCTTCTCGACACACATCATATTAATAGTTTCGATTCATTTCTAAATGCTTTTTGTTAGAAACTATTGGGGACAGACTGATCTAACCCGCACTTGTACTCTAATCTTTTCAGTGTGGTTTCAGAGTGGGCGAGGAAAAAAATACTGGGCACTCACTTCGCGCATCGAAATCCTAAATCCTCGCTGACTTTATCCGGTGCCATGTGCGCGCGTAAAGCCGTTCTAAAAAACATGGCTAGTGCGTAATGCCCTACACTGGCACTGCTGCCGCGTATGACTTTTTCGGTCGTGCCATAATATTTGCTGCGGTAAGTGCTACCCGCATACGGTTGATACCAGTCGTCTACCCATTCAGAAACATTGCCCGCCATATCCATTACGCCGAACGGTGATTTATCTTGTGGATATGAGCCTACTGGTGCGATTGGGTTATCTTGATTCCGATCAGCCAGTTTGTCATTCGCCTGTCCACCGTTGGTTTTTTTAATATCAAATACATCGCCCCAAGGATATTCGTATCCTTGTTTGCCACGCGCGGCAATTTCCCACTCATTCTCAGTGGGTAAACGCTTTTTCAGCCAGGTGCAATATTTTTTTGCATCACTCCAGGTGACTGACATGACGGGTAGGTTGTCCTGCGCGCGTTGAATTTTCAGAAGCTCCTTTAATAGTTGTTTATGGCTCATGGCAGTGGTATCCATGTCCAATAAAAAATATTCGCTGGCGACGCGCCGCAGAAAATCCAGCCGGAAAGAGGCCAGTCTTTTTTCGCTGACGTTGTATCCGTTCTGCACCCATCCAGTAGGCGCGGGGTGGTTAGTTGCCAGCACAAATTTTTTAAATTGGGCGTTAGTTACTTCATATTTATCGATCAGGAAGGCGGGTATTTTGACTGTGTGCAGCGGGTGTTCATCCACAAACAGCGGCTCGATAAAACCAAATTCTTTTTGTTGGTTTTTATCATCGGTTTTGTTGCTGCCGATGACATATTCGCCGGCTGGAATTTGTACCATATTCGGCGGAAGCTTTGCAGCTTGTGTGGTAGCCGTCATGCACAGAAATATTGCGCTGATAATAAAAGAGGTTGGTTTGATGTGCATGTGGCGGGATAGTTTAGATAGGATGGGCATTGAGGTGTTGTTCATTATTAATCTCTTCTTTTGTTACTGAATTTTTCGCACAGCGAAAACCAAAGGTTGCATTTTTTACGCGCGGGTCAAAAAAGGCGCGATTAAAAACAGGGGCTGAAATGCCGCATTCGTAAAACTTGCAATCCCACCACGAGCCACCTTTCAGTGTTTTATATTGCTCGCCATAATTTTCACTGGGGCGGGTGTTGCCAGGATATGCGGTATACCAGGAATCAGTCCACTCCCATACGTTGCCGGACATGTCATACGCGCCGTAC
>JAKFXW010000093.1 GCA_021731185.1 Gallionellaceae bacterium | reverse complement strand
TGAGTTTTGATGATGGGCATAATACGGGCTTGTACACTTGGGAGTTTTTGTATGATCTTGGAAAATTCCAAGATGCGCTGTGGCAGGATTATTTAAATAAATTGCAGATGGCCGGCAAAAGTCGAGATAACTAGGAAAAGATAATTAGGGAAAAAATTATGCGCCCAGAAAATAACCCCCAACAACCCACCACTCATTTCGGTTTTGAAACGGTGGCGGAAACAGAAAAGGCCAAACGCGTTGCGGGCGTTTTTACCTCGGTAGCCAGCAAATATGATGTGATGAACGACCTCATGTCGGCTGGCTTGCATCGAGTCTGGAAACGGTTCACCGTTGAGCTTGCTGCGCTGCGAGCGGGTGAAAAAGTGCTGGATGTGGCGGGCGGCTCAGCCGATCTGTCGCGCCAATTCGCCAAGCGTGTAGGTAGCAGTGGCCAAGTTTGGCTAACCGATATTAACAATGCCATGTTGCGCGTGGGTCGCGACCGCATGATCGACGACGGGTTACTGGAGCCTGTGGCACAGTGCGATGCAGAAAAATTGCCCTTCCCCGATCATTATTTTGATTGCGTCAGCATCGCCTTCGGTCTGCGTAATGTCACCCATAAAGAAGTGGCACTACGAGAAATGCAGCGCGTGCTTAGACCCGGCGGACGCTTGCTGGTATTGGAATTTTCCAAAGTGTGGAAGCCATTGGAACCCTTATATGATGCCTATTCATTTAAATTGCTACCCAAGCTGGGCGAATGGATCGCCAAAGATGCCAATAGCTACCGCTACTTGGCAGAGTCAATCCGGATGCATCCCTCGCAAGAAGAACTGAAAAGTATGATGGAGGCAGCGGGTTTGTCGCGCGTGGAATATTTCAACTTGAATGCAGGTGTGGTGGCATTGCATCGCGGCTATAAAATTTAAGACTTGCTGTGAACCCAGGAGTAGAACCTGCTCTTAATCTGTTTGCTATAAAGCAAAAAAGTAAAGGGGATAAATAATTAAGGGGCTGAAGTAGATTAGCACTAAATACCAGCCCACTCCTAGATTATTCCAAATTTCTTTTTTTGTTCGTTCATGGACAAATCTCCACCCCTCGAATCCCGTAGCGCACCTACAGTAAACACCCTGTGATGCAGCGGCCAGTCTGTGATGATAGTTTGCCGCTGAAAATCATTTCGAATCAGCACTCGTTGATTTCGAAAGATCGTCTGATCCTGTTCGATCTATTATTTGTTGGCAGTGAATTATTAACGCACTTTTTAACGGTAACTAAATAAAATTATATCGTCAAAGGCGGTTAAATTCAGTTCGAGATTTGATTGGCGTGGCATCCTTCAAATGGCTTATTTTGATTTTTGATAAGAAGGCGCACAGGGCGACCAGGGTATGGCGACGATGTACTGTTGTTTTATTGGAAATTAAAATGATGTACCCACAGACTCAGTCGCCAGCTTCGCAATTTGCTGCAACAATCCGCTTGGTTGATGGAAGTTTTGATATTGATGCAACTCGTCTTCAGAAAAAAGCTTGACGTGCTCCAGCAACTCTTCTTCCTGATAAGGCTTGCCCAGATAAGCATTCACGCCTAACTCCATTGCAAATTTACGATGTTTTTCAGCAGCACGGGAGGTAATCATGATAATAGGTAGCGCCTTAAACTTTGGATCGCCACGCAATCGCTTAGTCAATTCAAACCCATCCATGCGTGGCATCTCAATGTCCAGCAGCATGACGTTGGGTGTGTTGTCGGCTAATTTTTCCAATGCATCTATGCCATCTTTGGCGGTGATAACTTGATACCCAGCGCGCACTAACATACGGGTAGTAGCTTTTCTAACCGTGAGCGAATCATCCACCACCATTACTACAATTTGGTGGGCAATTTTTGACCCCAGAGCTACCGTTTCTACAGGCGCGGTGGTTGCTGAGCGCTCAAGCAATGCCAGCGGGTTAATGATGAGTACGACTTTTCCGCTGCCCAGCACGGCTGCACCCGCCACGCCAGGTGCATGGGATAATTGTGCATCCATGTTTTTTACCACCATGTCATGATTACCCAGTAGCTCATCTACATGCACAGCCATGATTCTCTCGCCGCTACGCAAAAATAATATTGCGTTATAGGGCTGAATTTCAGGTTGATATGTTTCATTGCCCAGCACACGCGACAAATTGCGTAATGGGTAAGATTTACCGCCCAACTCTGCGCAGCCTTCGCGATAAATATCGGCCAATACTTCTGCTTTAATCTTTATAACTTGCTCTATCAACCCAGAGTGAATTGCATATACATCATGGCCTGAGCGCACCATTAAGGTTGGTGCAACAGCCAAGGTAAGCGGTAAATGAATTTCAAAACGTGTACCCTTGTGGCGCACTGAGGACACATTGATACGACCATTCAACGCCGCAATTTCACTGCGAACCACGTCCATCCCCACACCGCGTCCGGCAATTGCAGTTATTTCCGTTGCAGTGGATATTCCCGATGTAAAAATAAATTGCATGATTTGATTTTCGTTCACCACCTCATCGGCCTGAATTAAACCCTGCTCTAATGCCTTACGGCGTAAACGTTCGATGTCCAATCCCGCACCATCATCGGTGAAATTAAAAATCACTTCGTTACTTTCCTGGCGTAAAGTCAAGCGAATTTCACCAACGGGTAACTTGCCTTTAATCTCGCGTTCAGCCACGGTTTCCAAGCCATGTACAATCGCATTACGTAACAAGTGCTCAAAGGGCGCAGTCATTTTATCCAACATACTGCGATCTAATTCAATTTCGCTGCCAACTAATTCCAAGTTTACTTTCTTACCCAATTCTCTAGCTGTTTGTCGAACAATGCGATAAAGCCGTTCGCTAATGGTGGAAAAAGGCACCATGCGTATGGTCATTAATTG
>JAKFXW010000149.1 GCA_021731185.1 Gallionellaceae bacterium | reverse complement strand
ATCTAACAGGGTCGTGCTGGCAGCTTTAGCAACGACCAATTCGCGCGAACTCGCAATGACCGTTTCTACCGCCTCACGATAATTTTTGTATTTTTCTTTAAGGGTGGCTAGCCCGGGAGCCGACACTGGAATTTTTGCCAAGGCATCGGTGGCCTCATGGGTATTCACACCCAACGAAGTGAAATGATCCATGGTGATTTCATCACCCAAGGTCAAAGTGGCGACATCGGCTTCCATGCGGGCTACAAACATGGCAAATTGACTAGCGGCGGGACTGAATATATTGGCCACGAGATCATCCACCAGGGGACGCAATTCCTCGTTTAAGAGTTTCATTTTTTGGGTGACATCCCCCAAATTCTCCAGTGCCGCACTATTTTCCCCTATGACCCGCGCTCCTGTATTGACTCTTTGCGCCGTTACAATAACTTCATCCAACACGGCTCTGGCTTCGCCAGTCGCGGGGTTATGTGTCGCGTCGCCCTTATCCAGTATCCGCAAAACATCTCCAATGATATCTTGGATCCCAATTATGTGCTGCAGCGCTGATGGATTACCCTGCATAGACAACCGCACGTCTTTTTCCAAGCGTTGTGTCAGCACCTGTAAACTACGTGCATCCTCAATTCCGAGCCGACTGTGCGCGGTAAATTTTGTATCCAAATATTGCGATGCCACCGTTGCTGCGATCGCAATAATAAGTGTTACGCCTAGCAAGCGTAATTGCGACCCGACACCAGTGACAGCTTGGCCGATTGTATTTTTTTTGGATTTTCCAAACAGGCTAGATAATGCAAATGCCATTTTTATATCCTTCTTGATGGGGTCGTTATAAAGTTGATTGTATCGATAATTTTAGGAAGTGATGGTTTGTCTGTATATGTTATATGCCTACTTGCAAAAAATCAGGCTGATGCACCAATTGCGCCAGATTCAGCTTACGCCACACCTGCCCTTGCTCGTTGAGAAACTGCTCTTCGCTGTCGCGAACTTCACTGCGCCATTTACTGGTATCGCGCAAACCCAGCACGCTTGTCACCAGCAACCCGACATTACAATTCAGCTTGGGGCTTGCCAGCAGCACGCGTACCAGACCATCACTGCGCGTTTCACCTAGCCCCAGAAATGAAGAAAAATCTGAAATGCTGTACAAATTCCCGCGCACATTGGCCACGCCGCGATACCATGGCTGGGTAAGCGGCACTGGCGTAACAGATGGTGGCGGCAGTACCTCGCTGATGTCCTGCATATCAACCAACCATAAACCTTGCCCAACTTGCACGCCCAAGGTAGATACCTGCTCGGTTGCAGATTTTTCCTGCTCTTCAATGCGACTGAGGATATTCTGCTGAAATTCACGCAGGCTAAAGCGTCTAGACATAAACTGTTCCTAAGTAGCGCATCCTCTATCCCAACGCCGCAATTTTGCCGAGCAATTCAATACTGCTAACGGGTTTAGTCACATAATCCCTGGCACCTTGACGCATGCCCCAGATTTTGTCTGTTTCCTGCCCTTTGGTCGTGCAAAGAATCACTGGGATTTTTTCAGTGACCGGATCCTTAGTAATGGCACGGCAGGCTTGAAAGCCATTTAAACCAGGCATAACTATGTCCATCACAATTAAATCCGGCATCTGTGCCTTGGCCTTGAGTACGCCAGCATCGCCGTCTTCAGCGAAGCTCACCTCATACCCCTTCATTTTCAGAATCTCGCTGATGATATAACGTTCTGTGGGTGAATCGTCCACAATCAATATTTTTTTAATGGGCATAATTTTCTTTTTCTCCATGTTTTTGAGTATGTATTGTGACAGCCTCGATTAAGCTTTTCTTGCTGAAGGGTTTAATTAAATATTGATCTGATCCTGCTAGTTGACCGCGAGCGCGGTCAAATAAGCTGTCCTTGCTGGTCAGCATAATGACAGGGATATTTTTACACTCACGATTATTCTTGATTAATGCACAGGTTTGATAACCATCCAAACGTGGCATCATCACATCCACAAAGATAACATCCGGCTTGTAATCGACCACCTTTGAAAGCCCATCGAACCCATCTTCTGCAAGTAGCACTTGGCATCCGGCCTGCTTCAAAAATATCTCGCCACTGCGACGTATGGTATTACTGTCGTCGATCAGTAACACTTTAATTCCCGGTAACATATCACTTTCGCCCACAGTTATCCCCTTAGCCAGATTCTTTAAATACAGGCTCCTCGTAATTTTTTATTTTTTGACCAGAAGTGCTTTGACCTGAGCCGCTTGGCTCTTAAATAGTACTCTATTATGGCACTGGCGTTAACTGGTTTTTTAAACTTCAAGCATTCTGCTAGCGCCGCCAAAATCCCGGCGTAAAAATAATCAGCAAGGTAATGATTTCCAGCCGCCCTACTAACATGCCCACCGTACATAGCCAGGTTTGAGTATCGGTAAGCATGCTGTAATTGCTGGCGGGCCCTATGATACCCAGTCCCGGCCCCACATTATTGACGCTGGCCAATATGGCGGAAAAAGCTGAGATGAAATCCAGTCCGGTCAGTAGCATGGCAAAGGTTAATGTTGCGATGCTCATGAAGTACAGAAAAATAAATCCCAACACCGCATACACAATATTATTGGGTATAACCAGACCACCAATTTTCATTGGGTTTATTGCATCAGGATGCAGCAACTTAGTAAATTCGCGCCCGGCCTGCTTAAATAAAACGAGGGCGCGTATCATTTTTATGCCGCCTCCGGTTGATCCAGAGCTTGCTGCTACGCAACTCAAAAACAACATGAATAAGGGAGCAAAAATTGGCCACTGGGCATAATCTACGCTGGCATAGCCTGAACTGGTCGCCACAGAAATTAGAATCTAATTTCTGTGGCGACCAGTTCAGGCTATGCCAGCGTAGATTATGCCCAGTGGCCAATTTTTGCTCCCTTATTCATGTTGTTTT
>JAKFXW010000144.1 GCA_021731185.1 Gallionellaceae bacterium | reverse complement strand
GCACCGCTGTTATCGCTGCAGCAAGTGGGGACAATAGGAGGCAGCCACGTTTTTCTGCCACGATTAATCAGGTGTCTTTTTCATAATAGGTTAGGTTCATAATAGGCTGGCTCATAATAGCTTAGGCCTGCATGTCATTTCAGCGGTCTGGCTCGGGCGAGATTGCGCCGGAATAGAGTCATGATTTTCATCTATACAGCTTAGCTTGAGTTGTGACACCGCCGAATGAAATGGGGTTCGCAGGGATGGGTGGTTTGCCACCCAACTCGCAAAATTCCGGTGCTGTGCGGGCTACACATAATCACCCATATCAGCGGTGGTGTCCTGCTGATCAGCCTGATTGATAGCCTTAATGTCACGCTTTATTTGTGCCGAACCAAGGGATGCAGGTTTGGGATAAAGCACTGCGACGCTTTTTTTTGTGGCTGGTTATTTCAATAGGCTCACCCAGCCGCAACAACCCCGAGAGCTTGGTTTTCACTTCAAAAATTCTGACTGAACGCATCTTGGCCTCCTTAAAAAATTCTAGTTGGCTGGAATTCATTATAACCAGTTTATTTTCAAAGTGAGCGCAACATGCCAGGCTCAATCGTTATTCCAATTTTCTGATAAACAGGAGCACAAGGCGGCAAGGATGAGGCGACGGTGCGTGGTTGTTGCCGATTCATCGGCTGTACAACCACGGTCTACCCCTTGCGGGTGAAGACAGTTCCGGTTGAGCGCAAGGTTAGAGGTTAATACACCCATGGGGAAAGCCAAAGAATAATTGCAACCATCGAAAGGGCAATTGCAAGTATTGCAAGCAGTTTAATTGCTTTGATTTCCTTTTCAATCTTGGCCGCACCAGAATCAAGATTGCTTATGACCTGTTGTAATTGTGTCGCAAGTATTTTTAATGCCTCAGCGTTGTGCGTTACTGCATCTTGAAGTTCTGCTATTTGGTTGCGGGTTATATCTTCTGTTCCGGTTTTATCTGCCTTCTTTGTGAAAGCGGGTATAGCCGAAGCAACAATTTGTGTTAAGTAGGGAAGGATTATTTTTACTGCTGGGAGCCAAGCTGCCATATCTATACCTCTCATGTAGTGTTAAGGGACTCTCCCGCTTCTGGATAAGGCATAACTAGATTCTTTACGATTGGGTACTCTCTTTCTAACATGACATTAAATAATTTTCTATCCGGATAGATAATTTCAGTTGGTAAATTGAGGGGCGTACTGTTTTAGCGCGTCCCGCTTAAACGCAGGGTTGAGCCGAAGGTATTATTTTGAGACCTATCCCCGCACTTTACGAACAACTGAAGTTCGGGCAATTAATAGCCTTTGTTAAAAAGGATGCCATTACATTTTGGACAAGGTGGGACATGCCCTGTTTTCTTGAGCTGCACTTTCTGTTCGCACGCCTGACAAGTCAAAGTGCCAGCGGATGTCATCTCACCTGTCCGGTATGTAAGTGCCTCTTTTGTTTTACTACTCAAGGAGCGTAACGCATTGCCAGTTAATTCTAGCACGGTCGAGAGGGAGGCAAGTGCACCTGCGCCCAATCGGGATGGATGAAGCCGTTCTTTGGCCTCTTCGCCCAGTTGCTGGGCATTGGATATGGTCTGATCCAGGTCGCGGGCAAGGTATTGCTTCAATTCTTCCCCTTGTTCTGCGCTGAACTCCCCGAGTGTGGTCAACTGCTCGCGGGCTTTATCCAGCGCCGCAGACATTGATTCGCGCCCACGTTCCTTTCCTGCCAAATAGAGTTCATTGAATTTGCTGGCAAGCTTATCGTACTGTTCGGCCATCCTGCCTTTATCCTGATCATTATTTTCCATGGTGAACCTCCTTGTAAACGCGGCATAAAAGGCAATGCCGTAATGCCTAATTGAATGAGCTAGTCTGCAGTGGGCGGAAATTTCGTCTTCTCAAGACGATCTTCCAGTTCGCCAATGTAGGCTGCAAGCGTGTTTCCAGACTGCTCCACGAAAGAGCGGAAGTCAAGTTCGAGTTGATCGATCCTTGTGAGGACAGCAGCCTTTGATTCCGAGTTTAGATTGGCTTGTTTAGTTAACTCCATTTCAAGAAAAGCGCGTAATTCTGTAAAGCGTGAAGCCTCTGCACGGTCGGCAAGTTCTCTATTGGTTCGTAATTCGCGTGAATGGCGGCGGGTTTCAAGAAGGGCTGAGCCCTGTAGGTAGGCCACAAACACAAGAAATACGGTCGTAATACATACCAATATTCCAATCATGACTAAGCCCAATGGAATTTGAACCGTTGTAAAGCCAAGGGACAACTCATTGGGTGAAAGAAATACCCCCCAGTTCAGCGCGGAGAAAGTAGCGATTGAGGCCAATATTAATAGCAACAATAGAATGTGAAGTTTCATGTCAGGGGTTCCTGATGGGACGAATTGTGTTGGACGCTAACGACGCTGTAGAAAAATCCCATTCTGAACATCTTTTTCAGCTTTAGGGGATTTTTCAAACCAAACCGTTGTCTTCATTGTCGGCTTCCTGATTCTCTAAAATATTGTCATTGCAAACCCGGCTGGACAGACAAGTCTATTCGTGCGATACAGAGGCGAGAATACCTTTTCCCAGCCTCGTTATCCCGCATAATCATGATTCGCCAACTTCTCGATATTGTACATCATGCAGTACAACTTCCATTGACCATCCACCTTGGCTTTTCCGCGTAGCGTAAAGCGGTGCAATCGCTTGTTGCCACGCAGATTGCCGAACACCGACTCCATCGTCGCAAATCGGCGTGTGATCATTTCTCGGCCCGTTTCAGAATCGATCTTCACCTTCATCAGGCCGACATGATTTTCCTGCTTATCGCGTCTGCCCTGTAAGAAAGAAAGCTGCCGTGTCTGGATCCTCTCGGGTACACGCAAATATTCCTGATGTCGCCCGCACGGTACGCAATCTTGTTTGGCACGACTAAATTTCAGCGCTACATA
>JAKFXW010000141.1 GCA_021731185.1 Gallionellaceae bacterium | reverse complement strand
GTTGCTGCGTGAAAAAATGATTGTGCGGCAACAGCAAATTGTTGCCAATAGAATTGGGGCACTATATGCGCTGTGTGCCAGCCTTGCTGAAGCTGGATACCCTACGCCAGTCGATGATTATTTGTGGGCTATTGTGTTGATTGGTGCAAAGCCCGCCGAACCGGATTGGTTATTGATGGATTACGCAGAGCTGATCAGTGCAGAAGCTTATCGCAGCGGTCAATTTGGCTATGATGTGCACCATCAGTTGGCTGCAATGAATCAGCGTTATGCGGACAGGCGAGGTGAAGATGCACTGCAGTTATTGTCCGACATGATGGGTGATAAGGTGCAAATTTCAGGCACTGAAGTGGTGTTTGTGGATGAGCAAAATTTAGCTGAGTTTTTGGAGTCGTCATCGGATAAGCTGGTCTCGTCGCAACATGTTTCGTGGCTGGTATTTCTCATCTGGTTACAGCGCATGGGGTGGTCATTAAAGCTGGACAAGCAGGAATCTGGTCTGCGGGGTCGCCTTGAAAAATCCGTTGAAATTGCCGTCAATAAACCCGCTTCAGGCCTTATCTCACGCACACACTTGGCCGACTGGATAGAGCAATTTTGTGATGTACAGGGGGAAATTCGAGCCACGCCAATTAGCAGAGGAAGCACTGATTAAATCCCAGAGTAATTCAGCCAAAATAATTTGGTCAGAATAATTTGGCCAGAATGATCCAACATGCAGCTTGCGCGCCCTTTTTTAATCTCCTGAACGGCTTCAGTTTTTTAATACACACTGCATCAATTCACATGAATCTCATCATTCAAAGTTTGAATGTTATCTCCCCCTTAAAGCTTAAGCCTTTGGTTAGTTTAACTCGCGCTGTGGGTATAGAGCCGATCACTGATCGTGCGTATCGATTGTTGAAAGCCTCTCCGCATGATGCTGTGGCGAGCTATTGCCGCGAGCAGCAATTTGACTATGGCTATGTTCGTCCCAAGCAAAAAATAACCGATTTCGGCTTGGTAGCCATGGATATGGATTCAACATTAATCAATATTGAATGCATCGATGAGCTTGCCGATTTGACTAATCAGAAGCTTCAAGTTGCTGCAATTACCGAAGCTGCCATGCGTGGTGAGATTGATTTCGCCGAGAGCTTGCGTCGCCGAATTGCGCTGTTGGAGGGGTTGCCGGAGAGTGCGTTGCAGCAGGTATATGACGAGCGTTTGCAATTAAGTCCCGGCGCGGAAATTTTACTTCAGCGCTTGCAGAAACTGGGCATTAAAACTTTGTTGGTATCGGGTGGGTTTGAATTTTTTACTGAGCGTTTGCAGCAGCGTCTCAAGCTGGATTTTACACAAGCAAACAAGCTGGAAATTGTGGATGGAAAATTGACTGGCAAGGTGCAGGGCAGTATTTTTGATGCACAAGGTAAGGCTGATTATTTAGTGCATACGCGCAAGCATCTGGGGCTAAAATCTGATCAGGTGATTGTTCTGGGAGATGGGGCAAACGACATAAAGATGATGCGGCAAGCGGCTGTCAGCATTGCTTATCATGCTAAACCTATTGTGTTGACGCAGGCGAGTTATGCGTTTAATTTCGTTGGTTTGGATGGAGTGCTGGCACTGTTCGGTGAGTAATTTTTATTTCTAATATTGAAAATGGAAATAATTTATTCGGGTAATGACTACTGCTTGGGTAATGGATAAAAAGCATTACTCACATATTCAATAATCGCAGTAATTTCTACTTCACTTAACACTGACTTCCATGCGGGCATGGAAGTCTCGGGTATCCCCTCGCGTATGGTGGCGGCAAATTTGTCACGAGTCATCCCCTTCATGAAATTTTCATCGCGCAAGTTACGCGGATGCGGTTCGAGAAAGCTGCCTATCCAATTTTTCCCCGTGCCGTCTGCGGCATGGCAGAACGCACAATTATCCTGAAAGAGCTTTTGCCCGCGCAATCCTATCGCTGACAGGTTTGTAATTTTTGGTGGAATGTCGTGCAATAAATATGGGCTGGCACTGCTCATGGCATCCAGTTTGAGTGGGGTGGATGGCGCAGGTTGAGCGGAGTGGTCGAAATGATTGCGGGGAAAAGACAGGGGCCGCGCTTCCCAGATAACAGGGTTGTCAGAGAGCGGGCCGTCTGCTTTACTATGGCAAATCACACAGCTGGATAAAAATAATTCCCTGCCACGCACCTGAGAGGCTGTCAGTGTATCTATCGGCTGACTCATGTAAATTTTGCCTGTGGCAAAGGGGAAGGCATCTGCATATCGCTGATGATTCGGCCAGCCATTTTCGGGGGTGTGATAGTAGGTGTTGGTTAGATTACCACTGCGCTGTATAAATACAGTCACCACAAAGTTTGCAACTTCCATCATTTCTTTTTCAGTCAAAATTCCCTGGAAAGATTTCATGGCCGTGCCGGGCTTGCCCTTTTGCAGGGTTGCAACAATATGTTGTGGCGTAAAAATCTTTGCATCGGCGCGCGTGAAATCGACTGGCGGTGGGGTCAGGAAGCTTGCTGCTACAGTTTTCGCGTCGCCTGCATAGCCGTGGCAGAAGTAGCAGCGGTAGTTGTATATTTTTTGTCCGGCGGATAGTTCTGGTGGCGTATCAGTGGCGAGGGTAACGCTATTCAACCCGCCTAGCAGTAGAAAAAGGAGGGCGGGTCGTATCAGTAAAAATGGCATTCGGATCAATTAACTAGGGCGCAGATTTTTTCTGTATGAAATTTTGAAACACAAACTCGGTGACATTTGCGATTTCCTGCTCAGATAACACCTGTCCCCAAGCGGGCATCTCAGTGCCGACACTTCCCAGCGTAACGGCTGAAAAAATGGCGGGACGGTTGAGTGTCGTGCGAGAAAGTTCATCTAGAAAATTGCGTGGTTTAGTAACCATGAAAGTAGAGCGCGGCCCTTGTCCGTTCCCTAGTGTGCCGTGGCATACGGA
>JAKFXW010000140.1 GCA_021731185.1 Gallionellaceae bacterium | reverse complement strand
GCTGAGGCATGGGATAGAGTATTATTCGAATTATTCCCAGACTGGCAGCCCAGCGAAAATCAATTGCGCGCGCGCGCCGAAGTGGATAACGAGGACGAGGAAGACCCAGACAGTGCCTATGCCCGCACTACTCACGAATTGTTGTTGCGCCTGCGTAAACAAGTGCCCAGCAGTACCTCCAGCACGCTGAAAAAAGGCGCGCGCCCCAGCCTGGGTGAGGACATTTTTTCTTGATGCAGACTGTCGGTTACTCACTGTCCCACATCCCACAAGGGGACAATGAGGGGACAATGTCATCATTGAATCCTCTATGAAACTCGCCCACCTCACCACCCACCCGCCGCATCTGGTATCCGCATTGGAAGCATTGGCGCGGCGTGCAGACCAGCAAGACGTAGCGCAAATTCTGTTAAACGAGCTCAGCGGCATCACCGTACTGGTCGCCAAAAAATTTACCAATGAACGCACGGCAGATGGTTTGCAGGATGCGTTTCATCTCACTGTCGGATGCGTTTCGTTGGGCATCAGCCAAGCGACCATTCCGCAAGATGGCGAGGCACAACTATCTTTTCTGCTGCACCACGGCGCGGAATATGTGTTCCAGATGGGCTTCCGGCATATTAAGGAAGTGTCTGCTCTGCCCTATACCGCATATGTTTCAGCATTTGACAACGATCCATTTGTGCAGCAACGCGACATCAAAGTGCTGTTTATGGAAATTTGCCGCGCCGATCCTATGGCGACTTGGACGGGTGATAAAATCTATCAACGCACATTGCAAGAGCGACAGAACTACCAGCGCATTGTGTCGTGTGCCAAATGGCTGCGTCAGAAACATTATGCCGGGCCCATTCATGATGCCGATCTGGATGCCCATGCGGTAATCTCCATTGCTGTGATATTTGCGATTGCCAACGACGAGCGCATCGTTGCACGTGCCGGACAAAAAGACATTGAGCATCTGATCCAGCATGTCCGCGCAACTCCGCCGGATATTGACGCAGGATGGAGCGCACTGCTGAAAAAAGTCCCCTCGACTTACCACCCCACTCTACGCGGCTGTATGGACGCTTACAGAAACACCATTATCAAAAAAATTCTGTCAAAAACAAAAATCAAAATCATCCTCACCGAACTGCAAAATGCCTATGCGGGTAGCGAGATGGATGTAGACTATGATTAAAGGCGGCGATGGATTCTGTGCGGGCTAAGTTGAAAAAAATAATTGCAGTACTTAATGGCACTCAGTCGTTCTCCAAGCGGCCATAAACTGTAAAAAATAAATTGCCTGTGCCTCAAATTGCGCCTGCGTCAACACCTTGAGTAGTCATAGTTTGTGCTTACTTTATTTACCGAGCCAATGCTAGATTAGGAGAATGCTATGAATAAAATTGCCGGAGTCATTGTCCCTTTGTGGGGCATTTTGCTACTCAGCCTCACCGCTTGCTCCAGCACCCCAGTTGCGCCGTCCATTACTGAGCGCCCAGCCGCAATAATTGCTCTCGCGCTAGGTGGTGGTGCAGCACGCGGCTTTGCCCATGTTGGCGTGATTAAAGCGTTAGAGGCGCAAGGCATTTCCCCGGATATTATTGTGGGTACCAGCGCGGGCTCAGTCGTCGGCGCACTGTATGCGGCTGGTCTAAACGGCTTTCAAATACAAGAATTATCTATGAGCATGGCGGAAGATCAGGTATTAGATGGCTCCGGTTTTTATCGCTGCATGGCTGAAACGATGGTGTCGAATAAACGCGGCTGCATCAAAGGCCAGGCACTGCAAGATTTCATCAACAGAAATATCAACTTTCGCCCGATAGAAAAACTCAACAAAACTTTTGCCGCCGTCGCCACCAACCTCAGCAATGGTGAAATGGTCGTGTTCCGCACTGGCAATACTGGCTTGGCGGTACGCGCATCCTCTTCGGTGCCCTTAGTTTTTCAGCCCACCACCATTAATAGTGTGGATTATGTGGATGGCGGATTGGTCGCACCCGTACCAGCCAGCGTAGCACGTTCGATGGGCGCAGATTTCGTCATCGCCGTTGACATCTCTGACCGCCCGCAGGATAGGGAGACAACAGGCATCTCCGATATTTTGTGGCAAACCTTTGCCATCTTCGGGCAGACCATCAACCGTCACGAACAATCCAGTGCAGATGTTGTCGTCCGCCCCGTCACCTTCGGCTTGCCCTCGGCAGATGTGAGTGGAGTTAACAAGGCAGTGCTGGAAGGTGAAAAAGCCATTGCAGCAATCTTGCCGGAGCTGCGTGCAAAGCTGGCGAAACTTAATGAGACACGGCGCGTGGCGGGGATGCCTTGAAGACTCGGCGGCAAAAAATAAATAGGGCTGTTAATCTTACTGCATCCCTTGACTGCTTGGTGACACAGTAAGATTAGTGCTAAATCTACTTCAACCCCTTTATTTATTTTTACATCGATACAACGCCGACTGGGCATGTGCGTGAAAACCCTCCCCCGTTGCCAGTTCAGCGGCTATCGCGCCCAAGGTCGCCGCGCCTTGTTTTGATACTTCGATCAAGCTGCTGCGTTTTTGAAAATCATATACGCCCAGTGGCGATGAAAATCGCGCCGTGCCTGATGTAGGTAAAACGTGATTAGGTCCCGCGCAATAATCACCCAGCGATTCTGATGTATAGCGCCCCATAAAAATAGCGCCTGCATGTTTGATATGCGGCAACCATTGCTGCGGGTTTGCCACCGACAATTCCAGATGCTCGGGCGCAATACGATTGCTGATGGCGCAGGCCTCGGTCAAATCTTTAACCAAAATCAACGCGCCCCGATTTTGCAAAGCGGTGCGAATAATTTCGTGACGCGGCATGGTCGGCAACAATCGCTCGGCACTGGCGGCAACGGCTTCAATAAAATCTTCATCCGGGGTCAG
The DNA here is from genome assembly GCA_021731185.1 of Gallionellaceae bacterium. GTDB lineage: Bacteria > Pseudomonadota > Gammaproteobacteria > Burkholderiales > Gallionellaceae > Nitrotoga. Next base: position 44 of record JAKFXW010000140.1, on the reverse strand, counting down.
CATGATGGCTTGTGCCAACTCATCATGTTCGGCCTGTGAAAAAA
>JAKFXW010000171.1 GCA_021731185.1 Gallionellaceae bacterium | reverse complement strand
AATCTCCACCTTCAGCATCAGCTTGAATGTCCCGACTATCGCAATGGCTGCGTCACCGTCAGGCAAGTCAACTACCACCTGTACTTCGCTGAGTTTTGCCAGGCTACTAATGTAGGGTGCGAGGGTGTTGAGTGTGGATGCATCGCCAGCCGCGTTGCCAGATGAAATTATTAGCGGGACACGTTGCGCGGGTGAAAGATTCATCTCGCTACGCAGCCTGCGGCAGGCATTGATTATTTCTTGCAACACGGCGATTTGCGCCATCGCAACTTTGTCGATCTTGGAAGCATCCGATTTTGGATAGGCTTGCAGCATGATGCTGTCCCCCGTTCTGCCTGCGAGTGGAGCCACCGATTGCCATAATTCTTCGGTAATGAACGGAATGATAGGGTGAGCCAGGCGCAGTATGGTTTCCAATACTCGCACCAGTGTGCGTCGCGTGGCGCGTTGTTGCATCTCATGGCCGTTGGCGATCTGCACTTTTGCCAGTTCTACATACCAGTCGCAGTAGTTGTTCCACACCAGTTCATAAAGTGTGCGCGCTGCCAGGTCGAAGCGGTAGTCGGTGAAATGCGTGGTCATTTCCGCCTCGGCCTGATGCAACATGCTGATCACCCATCTGTCTGCGGCGGAAAATTCCAGCGGAAGCTTCTCATCCAGCCCGACATCCTTGCCCTCGCAGTTCATCAGTACAAAGCGCGTGGCATTCCACAGCTTGTTGCAGAAATTGCGATAACCTTCGCAACGCTGCATGTCGAATTTGATGTCGCGCCCGGGCGAGGCCAGCGAGGCGAAAGTAAAGCGCAAGGCATCGGTGCCGAAAGCCGGAATGCCATCGGGGAATTCTTTGCGGGTGCGCTTCTCGATCTGCTCCGCTTGTTTGGGATTCATCAATCCGGTGGTGCGCTTCTTGACCAGATCGTCGAGGGCGATACCGTCAATGAGGTCTATCGGGTCGAGCACATTACCCTTGGACTTGGACATTTTCTGCCCTTCCGCATCGCGGATTAAGCCATGCACATATACGTCTTTGAAAGGTATTTTTCCGGTAATGTGTTGGGTCAACATCACCATGCGCGCCACCCAAAAAAAGATGATGTCAAAGCCGGTGACCAGTACCGAGGAAGGCAGATATTTTTGCACGAAGGCGTTCTGCTGCTCGAAAGGTTTTCCTTCTTCCCAGTCCAATGTCGAAAACGGCCACAGCGCGGAGGAGAACCATGTATCAAGCACGTCATCGTCGCGCTTAAGATTACCTTTATAGCCGTCCTTCTCGGCAAGTGCACACGCCTCTGCTTCGTCGTGAGCTACCCAAAAGGCATTTTCGAAACCTTTATCGTCATCGACAACCCCGGGATACCAAGCGGGGATTCGATGACCCCACCAGAGCTGGCGCGAGATGCACCAATCCTGGATGTTATTCAGCCACTGGTTATAAGTGTTCACCCAGTTTTCGGGATGGAATTTTATTGCGCCCGATGCGACACATTCCAAAGCGGGTTTTGTGATTGCAGTCAATCCTCCGATACCAGGCTTGCCGTCTTGGCGTTCTGTACGAGTGAGATCAACAAACCATTGGTCGGTGAGCATAGGCTCAATCACCACGCCGGTACGGTCGCCGCGCGGGACTTTGAGTTTGTGTTTTTCTTCCTTCTCAAATAATTCAGCTTCTTTGAGATCAGCGACAATTAACTTACGCGCATCGAAGCGGTCGAGACCCTGCAAGTGTTGTGGTATCCATTTGAGGGTTTGAATTTGTGTCCATGTTTGCGACATTGCCTCATGCATTGTTTGGGAAACAAATGCATCAGAGTTTTTACTTGGCTGGGAAATAATCCTTCCACTCAAGTCCAAAATATTGATTAATGACAAATTGTGCCGCTGCCCCACCGCATAGTCGTTGAAGTCATGCGCGGGCGTGACCTTTACCACGCCGGTGCCGAATTCCTTGTCGACGTATTCGTCGGCGATGATGGGGATGTCGCGACCGCACAACGGCAGCTTCACCTTCTTGCCAATCAGATGTTTATAGCGTTCGTCCTCGGGATGCACCATCACCGCCACGTCTCCCAGCATGGTCTCGGGGCGGGTGGTGGCTACAACTAGACCATCAATCATGGTTGGCTTGCCATCAGCACCAATGGTTGAAATCCATTCATCGTTAGCAAATTTATATTTAATGTGCCACATGAAGCCGTCTTCTTCTTCCTGCACCACTTCCAAATCCGACACGGCAGTTTGTAATTTTACGTCCCAATTCACCAACCGCTTGCCGCGATAAATCAAGCCTTCGTTGTAAAGTCGCACAAATGTTTCGGTGACAGTTTTTGATAAACCTTCGTCCATGGTGAAGCGTTCGCGTGACCAATCGGGTGAAGTGCCGAGGCGGCGCATCTGGCGGGTGATGGTGTCGCCGGAAAACTTTTTCCACTCCCACACTTTATTTAAGAATTTTTTGCGAGCTTCATCTGTTCCAAACTGTGCTATCAGGTCATGGCGCGTTACGCCTTCTGCATCCATCTTACGCTCTACCACAATCTGCGTAGCAATGCCTGCGTGGTCGGTACCCGGTTGCCACAGCGTGTTATCGCCCTTCATGCGATGGTAGCGGGTGAGCGTATCCATCAGGGTTTGGTTGAAGCCATGCCCCATGTGCAGCGTGCCCGTGACATTGGGCGGCGGCAATAAAATGCAAAAATTTTCTTGCTTGCTGGCGCTCGTTCCCGCCTTAAAGTTTCCGACGTTTTCCCACAGCGGATACCAGTGCGCTTCTATTTTTTTTGGTTCAAATACTTTATCTAGTTCCATTATGTGTTACTTATTGAGTGCGACTGAATTAGGAGGAGATTGAATTTTTGAAATCGGTGCCGCTATCCGAAAATCAAGCTGAATTTTTTTGGCTGGAATTTTTCTGGTTAGATTTTTTTTGGACAGCCCCTTTTGAGACATTGGGGG
>JAKFXW010000225.1 GCA_021731185.1 Gallionellaceae bacterium | reverse complement strand
GCTCCGAACCAATTAAACCGACTACAGCAGGGCCGGAATGAATGCCGACCCCCACATCAAAATCTGCATCTGCTTCACCTAACTCCACTTTGAAACGCTGCAACACTTCGCCCATCTCTAAAGCGGCGGCCACCGCGTTTTGAGCATGTTTAGGATCATCCAGCGGTGCGCCCCAAAAAGCCATGATGCAATCCCCGATAAATTTATCCAGCGAGCCGCCATGTCTAAATATCACTTCAACCTGCAAACTAAAATACCGATTCAGCAAAGTCACGACTTCTTGTGGCGTGCGCTTTTCAGATATAGACGTGAAGCCACGTATATCTGAAAACAAAATGGTGATTTGACGGCTCTCGCCCGCACGACTTAAGCCACCATGTGCGATCAACTCCTGCACGACATGTGGATTAACGAAGCGGCTGAATAATTGCACAGCCTGTTCTCGCGATTTGCGCTCACGCAAATAAGCTTGTAACGCACACACAAAATAGTAGCCCCATGCAACCAGCAAGGGCAGCAATACCGGCATCAGATATAAACGTCCGGCTGCGACATAGCTTCCACTCAAAGCCAACACAGTGACTACAGCTAACGCTATGCCCATTTTCATGACATTGATGCCGCGCAGAAAACCCACACCCAATAATGCCAGCAACAACAGTGTTAAGCCGGGTTTAAACCCTAACGGAGCAACCTGTTGCATACGCTGATTTTTTAAATTATCCAGCGCAGTGGCCAATATCTCCACGCCAGGATAAAGACTGTCTATAGGGGTGACGCGGAAATCATGCAAGCCGCTGGCTGCCGTCCCGATAATAATTATTTTCCTGGCTAGCTCACCCTTGGGACGTAAGGGGTTTTCGCGATTAAAATCTTCGTACAGATCAACATAGGAAATGTGCTTAAAAGCGCCCGCTTTACCGCGCCAGGCCAGCAACATATCATCCTGTTGCGGCACTTTATAACCTAAATCGGTCGCTACCCGCGCGGGTAATGAGGGAATAAGCCAGCCATAGGCAGGGGTAAACAGTTGGTAGCGCCGCCCGACACCATCATCATCTGCCACATAGTTAATTGTGCCTGTATGCCAATATTTTGTATCTATCGCCAAGGGTGGGAGGATCGCAATACGTGCTGCCGAATCAGCCTTATCGGTCGCGACGAATTTCAGTAAGGGAGCAATTTCTTCCAGCGGCGCGCCTTGACTATCTAAAGCCTTATCGCGGCGCACGATGGGAAAATAAACTTTGCTCTCGATGTTGCCCAAAGCATCATTCAACAGCCGATCACTTTCTGGTCGGTATTGATCTTTTTCGCTGAATACAATATCGAAGACAATTGCCGCAGGATCTTGTGCCGCCAGTCCATTTATCAGCTCTCCATGCACCGAGCGCGGCCACGGCCAGTTACCCGCCACGTTTTGCATACGGGCAAGGCTGCTGTCATCAATATCGACTATGACTATTTCTGGATCGGGCGGTAAATTTTGCGCTTGTTGCCGCACAAAAAAATCTGATAGTTTATTTTCCAAGCCTTGGAAGCTGTGCAACCAAGTGATTTCCAAAATCACCCAGCATAGAAAGGACACTGTAATAAGCCATAATTTTTCTCTGGATTTTTCTCTATATTTTTCCATGCCCGAATACTAATCGCTTTTGGGCGCACGACACAACCAGCTTACGGCACCAATAGATATAAGTAGAAGATTTATTCTGCCTTGGTTCAAGCGACCTGCACCACGGTTCCTAGCTTGCGTATACGCATAGCAAAGACTTCGAGTTGCTGTTCAGATAGCGCAGATAATCGCGATGCTTCAGCCTGTAGAGATGGGCGCGCCAGGCTATATAACAACACGCCTTTCAGTTTTGCATCGTCCCACAAGGGGACAATGTCATTACCCACACTTTCATTGCCCCCTTGTGGGGCATTTTGCACTTCACGCAAAAAATTTAAATAATCCTCTTCGTCCTGCTTGCTTGGCGGCTGCCCGTCCAGCGCAAACCAACAGGTTTGCAGCCAAGTCGGGCATAGTGAAATGGCGTGTAATACATTTTTCTTAACTTTTTCCATACTGCTCACCGTGCTATTCACTAACAACATCCCGGCTTGACTGGCGCGATCAAGCTTGAACCACACTTCACCATTATGCTTTGCCATCAAACGCACACCCTGCTGCACGTTTTTCTGATGCAGTAAACTGCCATTGGTAATAAGCACTATTTTTATATGCGCAGGCAAAGCCAGATCGCGCTTAAGCCTCGCCACCAATTCGATCACTTGTACAAATTCCGCAGCGCTGGTCGGCTCGCCATTGCCCGACAAAGCTATATCATTAATGCGGCGCGCTTCTAAGGGCACGCGCTGTGTCATGAAATCACCGTGTATCAGTTCATGCAAAAATGATTTTAACTCTTGCTCCAACACAACCAGATCAATCGGCGGTGCAGCACCCCGGGTTAAATTCGGCACCTGGCAATAAATGCAGCGCCAGTTACATGCGTTATTGGGATTAAGATTGATACCGACTGACACACCGCCAGCACGCCGTGAGATCACCGGATAAACATAGCGCAGTCCTGCGCTGTCGCGGCTGTGATCACTCATGTTCAAAGCATTCATTATTTTGGCAGAGATAAAAAATTCGCCGGATCAACTGGCTTGCCAAACCTACGTATCTCGAAATGTAATTTCACTTGCTTGGTATCCGTATTACCCATCTCGGCAATTTTTTGCCCCTTGCTCACTGCCTGCCCTTCCTTGACCATGACCTTATCGTTATGTGCGTACGCGCTGATAAAAGTTTTATTGTGTTTGATAATAACTAAATTTCCATAACCGCGTAAGCCACGGCCGCTATAAACCACTTTACCTGCCGCACTGGCCAGCACTGGTTGCCCCAGCTTGCCGGCAATATCAATTCCACGGCGATTGCTGCCTTCTGAAAACTCATTTGACCATTTGCCTTGTGCGGGCAACCCCCAATCCAATTCTCTGTCATCGAC
>JAKFXW010000200.1 GCA_021731185.1 Gallionellaceae bacterium | reverse complement strand
GTCGCCCTGCCATTATTATTGAACGGCGTGGGAAAGCAGCAGGCGCAAGCTGCAACAATGTCCATGCTGGCGGCAGTTGGCTTGGCAGAGCGGGCACAAAGTCGCCCGCACGAATTATCTGGTGGTGAAACACAGCGCGTAGCTATTGCACGCGCCTTGGTACATCGCCCGCGCCTGTTATTAGCGGATGAGCCGACTGGCAATTTAGATTCGGAATCAGCCGATAGTGTCATGCAATTACTACGCGACCAAATTAAACAAAGCGGTACAACCTGTGTGCTGGTGACGCACTCTACGCGCGCGGCTGCCACGGCTGATAGGGTGCTGCTGCTGACCGTGCGGGGACTCATCCCACAAGGGGACAATGTCCCACAAGGGGACAATGTCCCGCATACCATTCAAACTTAATGCAAACCACTGCGCTCGCATTCACATTTTTACTCGGCGAGTTTCGCGCGCACGGCAAACGTGTGGCCATCGGAGTCATCGCCATTGCCATCGGGGTGGCGATGGGTTATGCGGTGCATTTAATTAATTACGCCGCATCCAGTGAATTTTCACAGGCGGTGCGCTCGCTCATGGGCAACGCTGATCTCACCGTGCGCGGCACACGCATCGGCTTTAATGAGCAAACCTATCCACTGCTGGCGCGATTACCCGAAGTCGCGGTGGCCAGCCCGGTGGTAGAAATCGACGCGCATATTCCACAACAAAGTGAGGCGCTAAAAATTATCGGCATTGATTATTTTCGCGCGCAAACCGTGCAGCCCAACATGCTGGGCCATCTGGCAGATGAAAATATTAACGAAGGTTTGGACGCGTTTCACCCGAACGCGCTTTTTTTATCTCCTGCTGCACTGACCTGGCTCAAGCTCAAACCTGGCGATACACTCGCCGTACAAGTAGGTCTGGAAATTCGACAGCTACATATTGCAGGCACTGTGCCCGCTGCGGGGGCTGGTCAACGCATCGGCGTGATGGACATCGCCGCTGCACAATGGCGCTTTGATCGCCTGGGGTTAGTGCAACGTATAGACCTCAAGCTGCGCTCCGGGGTGGACATCGCCGTATTCCAAGCCAAACTCGATAGCATTCTGCCGACAGGCGTAGCTGCAGTTACTCCAGCAGATGGTGAGCGGCGCGCTGCCAATTTATCACGCGCGTATCGGGTAAATTTGAATGTGCTGGCGCTGGTAGCCTTATTTACGGGTGCATTTTTAGTATTTTCTACACAAGTATTATCCGTAGTGCGGAGACGCTCACAACTGGCTTTACTGCGCGTACTGGGGTTAACCCGCGCCAGTTTAATACGCTGGATATTGGCTGAAGGTGCGTTAATAGGCGCGCTGGGTGCGGCTTCAGGATTACTGTTGGGCTATATGGTGGCAGCGGCAGTGCTGGATTATTCTGGCGCAGATTTGGGTGGGGGATATTTTTCTGGCGTGCGCCCTACTGTTCATTTTGATATCTGGACCGCGTTAATGTTTTTTGCACTGGGCTTAGGCGCAGCAGTCTTGGGCAGCCTCATGCCCGCGCTTGAAACCGCACGCACACAACCCAGCCGCGCACTCAAAGCGGGAGATGAAGAAAACGCATTGCAGCGTTTACGCTCGCCCCTGCCCGCGCTCGTTCTCATCGCCAGCGGTGGCGCACTGTGTTTTGTCGGACCCGTTAATGAATTACCTATACCGGGATACATCGCCATTGCTCTACTGTTGATTGGCTCGATCGCGCTCATGCCACGCTTGGCACATGCTGTGTTTTCGCGCTTGCCCACCCCTGCACATAGTGCGTCGTACCTGGCTGTTACGCAATTAAAAGGCGCATCAGGTCGCGCCTCCATCGGCTTAAGCGGCATTTTGGCGAGCTTTAGCCTCATGGCGGCAATGGCGATTATGGTCACCAGTTTTCGTGTGTCTGTGGATGAATGGTTAGGCAATATGCTGCCTGCTGAACTCTACATGCGTGCCGCACCCAGTGGCGACACTGCCTATTTTTCTGCACAAGATCAATTGATCATACGCAACACTCCGGGCATTGCCCGCGTTGAATTTTTGCGATCCAACCACATTTCGCTAGACCCGTTGCGCCCAGCAATCACGCTGATTGCACGACCAATAGACCCCGCCAATCCTGCCGCACGCTTACCTTTTATTGGCGCAGTCTTGCCCTCGCAACCTTTATCCAGCACACAGCTATCTGGCACACAGCCGATTACCGTATGGGCAAGCGAGGCAGCTGCAGATTTACATGGCTTGATCGTGGGCAAGCAATTTATGTTGCCGCTAGGCGTGCATTCTCAGCCTGTGGTAGTCGGTGGTATATGGCGCGATTACGCCCGTCAACATGGCGCACTCGTTATTAATCTGGCTGATTATCGACGCTTGACTGGCGATGAGCGCGTCACTGAAGTCGGCATGTGGTTGCAAGCTGGCACGATGCCAGCACAGGCCGTGAATAACTTGCGCGCCTCGTTGCATAACAATACCCGCTTGGATATTGCTGAACCCGGCGAAGTACGTCGCCTCAGTCTTAAAATTTTTGATCGCAGCTTTACCGTGACGTATTTGTTAGAAGCGGTAGCGATTATCGTCGGCCTCTTTGGTATTGCCGCAAGTTTTGGTGGACAGGCGCTGGCACGCGCACGCGAGTTTGGCATGTTGCGTCACATAGGTGTGACACGGCGACAAATCGGCTTGATGTTAGCACTGGAAGGCGCGCTGCTCACCACACTGGGCGTGATAGCTGGCCTGCTGCTCGGTTGGGTCATCGCGCTGATTTTAATTCATGTGGTGAATCCGCAATCGTTCCACTGGACCATGAACACACACATGCCATGGGCATTATTATCCAGCGTAGCCGCAACCCTTATTTCCGCGGCCGCCATCACTGCCTGGCTAAGTGGCCGCAGCGCCATGTCGGTGCAGGCGGTACGAGCGGTTCGAGATGACTGGTAATTAAATACAATGAAAAAATTATTATTCCTGTTAAATATTTTAGCACTACTT
>JAKFXW010000173.1 GCA_021731185.1 Gallionellaceae bacterium | reverse complement strand
CCCCTCATTGTCCCCTTGTGGGATGTGGGACGATGAATTATACCAGCCTGAGAGTGTCGGGCGAATAAAAAGTTCTTGATCGCTTCTTCAGAAGTTGATAGTGCAGCTTGCTATTTGGTTGGGAGTATAAAAACATGACCCTAAAAACCGCAGTTGCACGACATTACCCCCCTTCGATACGCCTGCTAAGCATACTACCTTGGGTGCATCCTTCAGTCTTATCAATTAACAACAAAGCTCCCTGCGTCGAGGGTGTCTGGGCTGCCCGTCAGCGTGGCGAATTGTAGAAAAGTTCCACCTGCCGCGCTGCCATTTGAGTCGTAATACAGAGCCCCTGTGGTGGAGTCATATTTAATGAAAGTATTGGCATCACCAGTGGTGTCCGTGGGTACGGTCGTAGAAAATATAAAGTTCGCCGGATTCAGCGCACCAAGAGTGAGTGAAACAAAGATAACATTATCCAAGTGAATAACATCCGTGCCAACAGTAAAGTCTACAATGGTATCAATATTAGTTGCGCCCAGAGCTGTATTAAACACAAACGTGTCGATGCCAGCACCACCTTCGAGCAGGTCGCTGCCAATGCCACCGTTGAGCGTGTCTACACCAGCATTTCCGAACAACAGATCATTGCCGTCAATGCCGAGCAATGACTCATTGCCAGTAGTACCGGCGATAATTGTATTTAGTGGTAATAAGGCCGTGAGCGAAGAGCTGACCTCATATCCGGTGTTAGCAAGGGTGTAGCCGCCATAAGTGGCTCCGCCAGTAAAGGTGATGCTGTCGATCTTTGCATCAAGGTATTGGTTGGTTTTTGTTACCTGCTGGCCATTAAACCCAATTACGATATCGTTACCGCTGCGGAGGAAATTAAGGGATGATAAAGCTGCTCCGCTGCTCGTGATCTGTATTAGCGTATCGACTGTACTCGCGTCGTTGATGATATCCGTTCCATCCGTAAGCCCAAAGATGAAGGTGTTAGTACCAGCGGCACCGACCAGCGTATCGTTACCTGCACCACCTATGATGGTACCGTTATGATTGCCACTAGTGATGCTATCCGCACCCGCCGTGCCTATAATTGTCACATATCTTGTTACGCCAATTGGGATTACTACGCCAGTTAAGTTAACTGTTGAGGTTGAGAGTGCATTGGTGCTGCCCGACAGATCAATGGTGGTAAAGTCAGAGAGGCGCGTATAACTGTTAATCACGATATTGTGTGTTAATGCCGTAGCATCAGTGGCTGATTTAAGATTTTCCACCGCTGTTGCGCGTGACAGATCCGATCCAGCAACCATTGTGATAGGCCCATTAATAACCACACTGTCTACACCGGCGCCACCATCAACTGCATTGACTACTGCGCCACCACTGGCTATAAATTCTGCGCTGGTTGCGTAATTGAAAGTGTCATTACCACTACCTGTTGCATTCGTACCGGGATTTGTACTCCCACCACCGCATCCCGCCGCAAAAGCGATCAGCAAAGACGCTATCAACCACCTCGGTGGCGTCGCAATACTATCGAACCTGTTCATTTGTGAGTCTCCTAATGGTTGATCCAGCAAAACATCGGTGCAATCGACCGATCCCTTGCTGGAATTTATTGTTGGTACGCTACGTCGATATTCGCTGTTGAAATATTTAGTGACTACGCAAGCCTCGGTTTGATCCGTTTCAATTCAAAATTGAATTAACCGGAACCAAGATAATTTGCCACACCGACTACACTATTTCATTTATGCCCACGATGTTCTGTGCGCTGACGCACATTAGAGAAGGTTTTTAGGTAACCGTATCAAGACGACAGTAATGAAATTCAATCGATAATGAGTCGTGGCAAGCTTCGATAAGCGTCAACGGAAAATTCCGACCCATAAAAAAAGGCCGTCTGATGAAAATACTAAGTATTGACTAAGCGGTATGAAACCACCGCAAGTCACTACTTATCGCGACGGCCTTTAAATGACTACTTCATTTTTTTATAATCCTCGTGCTTTATGGCTGAGTAACGGTAGTCGCATCAAGATTGACCGCAGACTGCGCTAGCAATCTGCCGTTGATCGATGCGAGATTACCAAATGTGATCGATGTTTGACCCAGTATAATTCCCTTGAAGTTTGTGTTTGCTCCAATGTTCACCGCACTGCCCGTGCAAGTGCCATGGAACTACGTGAGTGACGCGCTGCTCATTTCCATGTTGATTGGGTTGGGTGCAGGCGTAGTACCCGCATGGATGGCAGCGAGATTGGACCCGGTAGATGCGTTAAGAACGGAGTGATTGCCATCCGCACGGAGCCTTGCATATCCAGAGAGATGTTGCGGAAAAATGTGGTTTGTCACCTATTTCCCCCGCGCCTTACAGAAGTTAACGTAAAACACAATATGCAGTATATAATTATACCTCACCCTACTGTATATAGTGTAAATATGAACAATGAACAGATTCGCAACCTGGTAAGGGAGCTCCATAAAGAAATTTGGACAAAGCAAAAACAGCTATGGCCAGATAAGCAAATCACTCCTCTGCAAATGTTAAGTCCTGCAAAAGCTGCGGAACTTTTGGGGATCTCCTATACTGAAGCGGATGATTTAGGTTGCGGCAATTTCCCTTATGGTATAAGCAATATGCGGGTTGCCGGACTTCTTCACAGAACTGCAAAAAAAATTATTGTGTCAACAATGTTTCCAATCGAAACCGTCAGATATACCGCCGCCCACGAGATAGCTCATTGGCTCCTGCACCCAAATGAGATTGCACATCGTGATAGGCCGATTGACGGATCTAATAAATTAGGAGAAATTCGCCCAGTCATAGAGCGGGAGGCTGATTATTTTGCTGCGTGTTTCCTGATGCCAAAAAATTTATTAATCACTCAGTTTAAACAGCTATTTGGAAAAGTACCTTTCATATTCGACGAGGCTTCTGCTTTCCATCTTAGCGGAAACGATATAAATGCCTTACTTTTTGCATCTAATAATTCTCTAGATCGAGAGTTCGCTTTAGCAA
>JAKFXW010000133.1 GCA_021731185.1 Gallionellaceae bacterium | reverse complement strand
GCAAATTAAATTATTGGAACAGGAATTAGGCTTTGATATTTTTATTCGCAGCGGCAAACGCATTACCGCAATCAGCGAGCCGGGCAAAACCGTCTTGCAAATTGCCCAGCGCATTTTGCATGACACGCACAATCTCAAACAAGTCGGCGAAGATTTTCACAGCCAGGACAGTGGCACGCTGACCATTGCCACCACGCACACCCAGGCGCGCTATGCCTTGCCAGCCATCGTGAAACAATTCATCAAGCAATATCCCAAAGTTAAACTCAGTTTGCATCAGGGCAGCCCCACGCAAATTGCGCAGCAAGTGCTCAGCGGCGAGGCTGACCTCGGCATCGCCACCGAAAGCCTGACCCTTTATGATGAACTGGTTACCCTGCCCTGCTATGAATGGAATCATTGCATTATTGTGCCGCCCAAGCATCCGCTGCTGAATGAAAAAAAGCTAACGCTGGCAAAAATCGCGCAATACCCCATCATCACTTATGACTTTGCCTTCAGCGGGCGCGGCAAAATCAACGCCGCTTTTGATGCGCAACATCTCAGCCCTAATATCGTGCTCACCGCAATCGATGCAGACGTGATTAAAACTTATGTTGAGCTGGGTTTGGGCGTGGGCATATTGGCGCAAATGGCCTTTATTCCAGAGCGCGACAAACATCTACGTATGATTAATGCGGGTCATTTATTTAAAACCAGTACCACCCGCATCGCTATTCGCGGCAACGAACATCTGCGCGGCTATGCTTATCATTTTATAAAATTGTTTGCGCCGCATCTAACGAGGGCTGTAGTGGATAAAGCGATGAACAGGTAGCTGGTTTAATTTCACGCCAAGCCGCAAAAACATAATCTGAAAAAACAGCTAGAAAATTTGCTGTTGTCACCAAATAGGTACAAAATAACGTCTTGTAAAATCTCATGTTTCGCGCTGCCCAATTAAAGCTGTTCTTGTCTAAATCAATCGATAATCCTAAATAAATAATAAGGAGTCCTGAAAATGAACGAACAAGAAATGAACAAGAAATCCTCCCTCTTTTCACAACTTTATTTTCAGCAAAAACCTTGGGGCAACGCACTCGCCTTGGCGTTGATGGTCGCCACCGCGCCACCAGTGCAGGCATTCGAATTTGGCAGCGAATCAACTGATGGCTCCAGCGCGGTCACGGGCAGTTTTGACACCACCCTTTCCCTAGGCGCATCCATGCGCATGAGTGACCGTGACCCCGCGCTAATCAGCATTGCCAATGGCGGCACTAGCCGCGATCCCAACTCGGATGACGGCAATTTGAACTACAACAAAAACGATATTTTTTCTGCCGCGATCAAAGCCACGCATGAGCTGGATTTACGCCGCGATAATTTAGGCTTCTTCGGACGTGCATCGTATTTTTATGACCATGCGGTGATGAGCAAAGATGAGTTGGACTCCCACGCCAAAGATCGCTCCGGGCGCAACTTTCGGTTGCTCGATGCATATCTGCGCGGCAATTTCAATGTCGGTGAACGCAACCTTAATGTGCGCGCAGGTAAACAAGTAGTCAGTTGGGGTGAGAGCACGTTTATCCAGAATGGTATCAATGTTATCAACCCGTTTGATGTATCCAAACTACGTATTGCGGGCGCAGAATTAAAAGAAGGCTTGCTGCCGACTGGCATTGTTTGGGCTTCGCAGGAGGTCACCGACAGCCTCACTGTAGAAGGCTATGTACAAACCAACTACAAAAAAACCCAGCTCGATCCACGCGGCACATTTTTCAGCACCAATGATTTTGCCGCTGATGGGGCAAGCGTGGCATACACGGGATTTGGGCGGCGCAATGATGGGCATGGCGCAGCGGGAACTTTCCCTGCCGTAGCTACCGCTCAACTTATTGCTCCGCGCTCGGCAGATCGCGAGGCAGCTAACGGCGGTCAATATGGATTAGCCCTACGCACCTTAACTAAAAGCAATACCGAACTAGGCTTGTACGCCATGAAATACCACAGCCGCACACCTTTTGTGTCAGGCAAACGTGGGGGAGTGACTGCACCGGGTGGGATGACAACCTCACCGTCTTGCACGGTATTTGATGTACCCACTTTTGGCGCTGTATTTGCGGGCAATCCTGCCAACACAGCCGCAGCCACAACAGCAGCTTGCAATGCTGCCGCTGGTCGGGCGGGCACTTATTTCGTCGAATACCCCGAAGACATTAAGCTGTATGGCTTAAGCTTTAGTACCGAAGGGCCATTAGGTATCGCCTTGCAGGGTGAGCATTCTTATCGCCCCAATCAACCCATACAACTACCCTCGGCTGAATTACTGCTAGCTTCTTTGGGGCTTGCCAATCAACTTACCAGCACCAACCCTGCAACTGCCGCAGGTGTAGCTTATGGCACTGAAGTTTCCGGCTATCGTCGAGTAGAAATGCACCAGACCCAAGTCACTGCCACCAAAGCATTCGGTTCAACTTTTGGTGCCGAGCAACTGGTGGCTTTAGGTGAAGTGGGTTTTACCTATATCAAATTGCCTGACTACCTGAAGTTTGCCGGAGCGGGTGTACACCTACCGCAAAATGGCTCCAGCACCTCTACTTCATTCGGCTCTACCTCCACCGACGGTTTCATGACCACCACCTCCTGGGGCTATCGCTTGTTGGGTCGCATGGACTTCCCCGATGCAATTCTGGGTGCAAACCTGTCGCCGCGCCTGGCTTTTTCCCATGACGTGAGCGGAGTCAGCCCGACTTTTAACGAAAGTATCAAAACTGCCACGCTTGGCCTAGGTATGAATTTCCGCGAAAACTGGCAGGCAGATATTTCTTACACGGCATTCTTTGGTGGCAAGACATACTCGGGCACTGACCCCGCCGCTGTTCCAGCAGGTCAATCCGCTACCTATGCCTCTAGCTCTAACCTGCTTAAAGACCGCGACTTTCTTTCGATGAACATCAGTTACGCATTTTAAATTGTGTAAAAATCAAACCCAATAAATAAACACTCTCTCAGGAGTATCAATCATGATGATGAAAAATAAAAT
>JAKFXW010000060.1 GCA_021731185.1 Gallionellaceae bacterium | reverse complement strand
CAAGGGGACAATGTAAAGTTTATACAAAGATTATGCATGACTGCTTTAAAGCCACGCTGCAAGGCATTATTAGGGGGGTATGTACCGCCCGCCACCCTCATTCATTCTGATGGCTGGCGCGGTTATGACGGCCTGATTGATATTGACTTTGATAAGCATTTTAGAGTCAATCATGGTGAGAATGAATTTGCGAATGGTGAACGGCATATCAACGGTATTGAATCTTTCTGGAGCTATGCAAAACGCAGGTTGGCCAAGTTTAATGGCATACTCAAGCATACGTTCTATTGGCGTCTGACGGAAACCGAAAGTCGTTTTAATCATCGTCGTCCCACAAGGGGACAATGTGATAATCTTTACCTTGAACTACTCCAAATTATTGAGATTGAATCCGCTTTAGCTTCCTAAGACCCTTTCGTTTTATTAAAACCAACTGCAAAGCCCGTATAATCGCAGTACTGACCATTTAGTTAATTAAATTTTAGGACACAATGCTAGCACAAGTTACCCTGCTTAAAATCTTGCCCGCCAAGCTTGGTACACAACATTTATTAATCCTCTTACCTAAAAATAAAACGCTACTCAAAGATTGTCCGCACCGCGAATTATTGCAGGCGGTCATGGCGCGACGCAATATCAAATTAGATGAGATGGACAAAGCTGCGCTGGCCGCCAACACCGACGATGGCCGCTTAATTGTGTGGGCGATGCTGGATCATTCCAAGGATATATTTGCCCTGCAAACGCAGGTTCGCAAAGCATTGCAACTATTATTGGATGACCAACCCACTCAGATCACGCTCATCGTATTAGGCGATGCAACACAACGTCAGCAGGCGGCGGAACTTGCGGTATATGGTGCGTGGGTCAATAGTACTTTACTGCCTATACACAAGAAAAAAGATGAACGGCGTGCTTTGAAAAAAATCGAGTTGTTTGGCTGTACCGATCAAACAATTTTTCCCCCGCTTAAAGCGCAGGCAGAAGGAAATATTTTGTGCCGCACGCTCACCATGTTGCCGCCGAATGAATTAACGCCCGCACGCTATCGCACGCGCATTCAAGTACTGGCGAAACAGCATGGCTGGCAGCGCAAAGAATTCGATATGAAGCAGTTACGCAAAATGGGTGCGGGCGCATTTGTAGCCGTTGCACAGGGCAGTGCGGATGAGGATGCGGCGATTGTGCATCTACGTTACGCACATCCGAAAGCAAAAAAAACCGTGGCACTGGTAGGCAAAGGAATTTGTTTTGATACAGGGGGACATAATCTTAAACCCGCGCGCTATATGCTCAATATGCATGAAGATATGAACGGATCAGCCGTCGCGTTAGGCATTTTGCTGGCCGCATCGCAAAATAAATTGGCGGTGAATATTGATTGCTGGTTGGCGTTAGCACAAAACCACATTAGCCCCAAAGCCTATAAACAAAATGATATTGTCACAGCGTTAAATGGCACGACCATCGAAATTATGCACACCGATGCCGAGGGGCGCATGGTGCTGGCTGATACTCTGACTCTGGCGGTGCGTGCCAAGCCCGATTTAATGATCGACTTTGCTACACTCACTGGCAGCATGGCGGTGGCACTGGGTGCGCGTTATAGCGGCGTGCTGGGTAATCGCGAGGATTTATTGCAACGTGCAGTGCGCGTGGGAAAGAGCAGTGGCGAGCGCTTGTGTGCTTTCCCTCTGGATGACGATTACGAACCCGCACTCGATTCAAAAGTGGCGGACATCAAGCAATGCACGTTGGATGGCGAGGCCGATCACATACTCGCCACGCGCTTTCTGAAACGCTTTGTGGAGGATGTGCCGTGGCTGCATGTGGATTTATCTGCTAGCCGCTGTGAAGGTGGGCTGGGCATGGTGGCCAGCGAAGTGAATGGGTTTGGCGTAGCGTGGGGCTTACAAATGTTGCGCGAGTAAAAACCGCTACTAAGTGGCTGTGCAGGCGAATTCACCCGCAAGGGGTAGGCCGATGGGTTCCCGGCTGCTATGCAGCCACCCATTCGCACGCTGCGTTGTACGGTGCTCGAAATCCGGGGGCGAAAAGCGACAAATATTTAATATATTCCGGTTTCTGTGCGCCGTTCGCCTTGCACTTCATACCGCTCGCCGACTTAATTAACATTTAAGCTAATCTACTTCAGCCCCTAAATTAATCAGTGGCACGCTTGCCGCCATACACGGGAAATTTGGCACACATCTGCCCCACCGTTTTAGCGACACGTTCAATGACCAAATCATCATTCGGTGCATCCAACACATCCGCAATTAAGTTGGCCAGTTGCTCGGCTTCAAATTCCTTAAAACCGCGTGTAGTCATGGCCGGGCTGCCGATGCGAATACCGCTGGTGACGAAGGGTTTTTGTGGATCATTCGGAATCGCATTTTTATTGACTGTAATATGTGCACGCCCCAAAGCGGCTTCAGCTTCTTTGCCAGTTAATTTTTTGGGCTGCAAATCCACCAGAAACATATGACAATCGGTATGCCCCGACACGATGCGTACACCGCGTCCCTGCAACACGCGCGCCATCACGCGAGCATTTTCTATCACCTGCATCTGGTATATCTTGAATTCTTTGCTGGCCGCTTCTTTAAATGACACAGCCTTGGCGGCTATCACATGCATGAGCGGGCCGCCTTGCAACGAGGGAAATATGGCCGAGTTCAACACTTTTTCAAACTCGGCTTTAGCCAGAATAATTCCTCCGCGCGGGCCGCGCAAAGTTTTGTGTGTGGTGCTGGTCACAAAATCTGCAATGCCTACTGGATTTGGATAACAGCCCGTAGCAATTAGCCCCGCATAGTGCGCCATGTCGACAAATAAATATGCGCCAACACTGTCGGCAATTGCACGAAATCGTTTCCAGTCGATCACCAGCGAATAGGCTGATGCCCCGGCTACAATCATTTTAGGCTTGTGTTCTTTCGCCAATTTTTCTACTGCGAGGTAATCAATTTCTTCTTTGGCATTCAGGCCATAAGAGATTGCGTTGTACAACTTGCCGCTGATA
>JAKFXW010000039.1 GCA_021731185.1 Gallionellaceae bacterium | reverse complement strand
GGGGCAGCGTCATTGTAAATGGCGTTCGCTATGATGATACAGCCGCTACTATTTTAATTGATGACACACCCAAGACTGCACTTAATTTGCAAGACGGCATGGTGGTTGCTGTCAGTGGCTCGGTCAATGACGATGGTCGTAATGGCACGGCAACTCAAATACGGGCACAAATCGAGGTGCGCGGCCTGGTCACAGCCAAAGATGCGGCAGCAAGTCCGCAGCGTTTCACAGTTTTTAATCAGATAGTCCTCGTGGATGATTTGACGGTGTACTCAAACATCGACTTCGCTGGCATCATTGCAAATGCGACGATTATAGAAGTGCATGGTTTGCGTGATGCTGCTGGAAATATCCGCGCGACCAGAGTTGAAGGAAGCCAGACACCCGTAGGTGACACGGGCATGGCTAATCCGCTGGTAGATGAAATTCGTGGTGTAGTCAGTGTGGGTGTGGGTACGAATCCAACCACATTTAATCTGGGTACGCAGGCAGTCGCCCTAACGGTAGGTGCTACCATCGAGGGTGGCAGCTTCACCAATGGCAGCATTGTTGAAGTGCATTGCACGCGTAGTCCTGCTTGCTTGGTAGCTGGCGTGTTTCAAGCTTCTCGCATTGAAGTGGAAGATAGCGTCAATCGTCCTAGCGCAGGTCAACGCTTTGAGACCGAGGGTTTGGTGTCTGGCTTTAGCATTTTCAATCCGAACAGCTTCCTGGTGAATGGCGTTCCTGTCACCACCACTGCTACAACCACATTCCAAGGCGGTATCGCAACGGATATGGTCGATAACATCAAGGTCGAGGCCGAAGGCACATGGAATGGCACGATACTGACAGCACGTAAAATAGAGTTCAAACGTTCAGTGATACGCTTGCAAGGTGAGGTCACGGCTGTAACTAACTCCACGTTTTCCTTGAATGTTATTGGTGCTGGCAACATCAACATAGAGACCGATGATTTTACCGACGGCAACGTGCCGCTAGTTAGTACAGACTGTATTCAAGTACGGGGGCAGCGTAAGGCTGGGGGCGGGCTCACTATAACTGCTGGGGAGATCAGCACGAGTTGCAGTAGCAGTGATGATCATCTCATTCAAGCACCTGTAGAGGTGGAATCGGGTACAACCTTGACACTACTGGGGTTCGCCATAAACATAGATAACCCGACTGACACTCCTCAATATCAGGGTCTCGATGATGCTGCGCTCGGCCAAGCGCAATTCCTGGCGGCTGTGACACCTGCTGTTGTTGGCCCACCTGCTGTTGCAGGGACGCTGGTTAAAATACGCTTTAACCCAAATGCAACAGTGAAACAAGTTGAACTGGAAGACTGACCCGTTCTATTGGACTGATCCGTTCTGCTGGATTGGCCTGTCCTGTTGGATTAACCTGAAGTACAAGCCGCCCCTCGGGGCGGCTTTTTTATTTCACTCACTGTGCTGTTTCCTTATTCCAATTTCTGATAAACAGGAGCACAAGGCGGCAAGGATGAGGCGACGAAGACAGTACATTTGAGTACGGCTAGGAGCCGAAAACGAAGCCAACACTGTGATCGTTTTTATCAGGAATTGGAATTAAACCACTTTCTGTCGCCACTTCATCACTCTATAACCCAGCAAACTAGCCAATATCACCGCATATATCAGCGGCTCGGTTATATCTTTTTTCACCAACCACCAAAAATGTAGCACGCCTAAAATGGCGATGAGGTAAATCAGTCTGTGCAAACTTTGCCAGTGCTTGCCGCCCAATTTTTTCAACATGGCATTAGTGGAAGTAATAGCGAGCGGGATCAATAAAATAAACGCGGCGAAGCCGACGGTAATAAATGGACGCTTGATTACATCTTTAACAATGGCCGCGACATCAAAAAATTGATCCAGCCAAATATAGGTAATGAAGTGCAGACAGGCGTAGAAAAAGACATACAGCCCGACCATGCGGCGCAATTTAATGAGCCATGACCAGCCACTCAGTTGACGCAGGGGCGTGATGCAGAGTGTAAGCATGAGAAAAATTAACGTCCATTCCCCAGTTGAGTGGGTGATTCTTTCGATGGGGTTGGTGCCGAGTTGGTTATTTATCCCAAACCAAACCAATCTGCCCAGCGGGATCAAACAGGCAAAAAAAAGCGCGCCTTTAATAACGGGAAAATATTGCATAGGTTATCGCAAGGGGGGCTCTAAAAAAACTTGTTCAAATCCAGCCCTGCATACATCTGCGCCACCTGATCTGCATAGCCATTAAAGGGTAGTGTATCGCGCTTTAAAAATTCACCGATGCGCCGTTCTTTGGACTGACTCCAACGCGGATGATCGACTGCCGGATTCACATTTGCAAAATAGCCGTACTCATTGGGTGCAGCTTTCATCCATGAGCTGGCGGTAGCCTTTTCAATAAACCGAATTTTGACTATCGATTTAATACTCTTAAATCCATACTTCCACGGCACAACCAGTCTGATAGGCGCGCCATTCTGGTTAGGCAACACCTCACCATACAAGCCCACTGCCAATATCGCCAGCGGATGCATCGCTTCATCGATACGCAAACCTTCCACGTATGGCCACTCCAGCACGCCGGAACGTTGTCCGGGCATTTGTTTGGGATCATGCAGCGTGGTAAATTCGATAAATTTTGCATTCGCGGTCGGCTCAACTTGTTTGATTAATGCGCTTAATGGAAAGCCTATCCACGGAATCACCATCGACCAGCCTTCCACGCAACGCAGACGATAAATGCGTTCTTCCAACGGCGCAAGTTTCAGCAGCGTATCAATGTCGTAAGTTTTAGGACGCCTAATTTCACCCTCGACCGAAACAGTCCATGGGCGCGTTTTCAGGCTGTGGGCGTTCTGCGCGGGCTGATCTTTCTCTGTGCCGAATTCGTAAAAATTATTGTAAGTGGTGACATCACCATAGGGTGTCTGCGGCTCTTGTGTACTGAGTGAGCTTTTGCGAATGTTGCTCAATTTTTTAGCCGATAGGGATGTGGCAGCATAGCTATTACGCAGCCAACCCGGCATCACCATGCC
>JAKFXW010000114.1 GCA_021731185.1 Gallionellaceae bacterium | reverse complement strand
CGTATGTACCGCCAACTTTTTACAGGAGAATAAGCATCCCGTTTTATATCGCGTACACGAAGGCCCCACTCCAGAAAAGCTGGAAGCCGTGCGCGAATTTCTCAAGGAATTTGGTTTCGATTTGGGTGGGGGCGACAAGCCGGAGGCAGGGGACTACGCCAAGCTACTGAAGAAAATCAAGGGTCGTCCCGACACCGCGCTGTTGCAAACCGTGATGCTGCGCTCATTGCGGCAGGCGCAGTATGCGCCAGAAAATCTCGGTCATTTTGGTTTGGGCTATGAGGCTTACACGCATTTTACTTCGCCGATTCGGCGCTACCCGGACTTGCTGGTGCATCGCGCTATCAATGCCGTCCTGAAAAATAAGCAATACAAGCCGAACGAAAAATGGGAAGCATTGGGCGCACACTGCTCACAAACCGAGCGACGCGCGGATGATGCTACCCGCGATGTGGAAGCTTGGCTGAAGTGTTTTTATATTCGTGATCATCTAGGTAGCACCTTCGAGGGAACGGTATCTTCAGTGACGGGCTTCGGCTTGTTCGTTGCGTTGGATGATTTGTACATTGAAGGTTTGGTACATGTGTCGGAACTCGGCACAGACTATTTTCATTTTGAACCTACCAAGCATCAAATGCTGGGCGAGCGCACGGGCAAGCGTTATCGGCTGGGTGATCGGGTACGTGTAAAAGTGGTGCGAGTTGATATGGAAAGCGCCAAGATTGACTTCGTGCTGGATTTGCCGCCCGGCGAAGCCCCACAATGGGACAATGAGTCAGCCGTGCCCCACAAGGGGACAATGAAAGCTACCTCGGCTTGGGACATTGTCCCCTTGAGGGATGCGCCTCCTAAAAAGCCGCGCAAGGATAAAAAGAAACATGGCTGAAACCCGCTTCTTGCATGGATTTCACGCAGTCATTTCACGTATACGCCAACGCTCTGAGAGTGTGTTGGAAATCTATGTAGATAATCAGCGCAATGACCCCCGCTCGCGTGATTTGCTAAAACTGGCCGAAGCAAATGGCGTGCGTGTCGTGCCAGTAGACAGCAAACGCCTGGATGGCATGGTCGGCAATGCGCACCATCAGGGCGTTGCAGCGCGCGTGGATGCGGCGCAAAAAGTACAACATCTGGATGACGTGCTGGACACCTTAACCGAACCCGCGTTGTTACTGGTGTTGGACGGTGTGCAAGACCCGCATAATCTTGGCGCGTGTTTGCGTAGTGCTGATGCCTTTGGCGTACACGCGGTTATTGCGCCTAAAGATCGCGCTGTGGGAATCACTGCGACCGTGGAAAAAGTTGCGTGCGGTGCAGCGGAAACCGTGCCCTATATTACCGTTACCAACCTTGCGCGCACCCTGCGCGAATTGCAGGAACGCGACATCTGGGTGGTGGGCGCAGACAGCACCGCAGAAACGGATATATACCATTTCAAACATGCAGGTGCGCTGGCTTGGGTGCTGGGTGCAGAAGGCGAGGGCCTGCGCCGACTCACGCGCGAAACGTGCAATCAATTAGTACGCATCCCCATGCTCGGCAGTGTAGAAAGTTTGAATGTATCAGTCAGCGCGGGTGTGTGTTTGTTTGAAGCGAGAAGGCAACGGGTGATTTAGTTTTTCAAAACGTAATTAATTTTGCTGACTATGCTGACGTGCCGCCTCAAATAAACATACTGCCGTGGCGGCGGCTACGTTCAGAGATTCAGTTTTGCCGTGCATGGGGATAGACACCAACTGGTGCGCGGCTGTCAGTAAATCCTGCGATAACCCCGCCCCCTCATTGCCTATCGCAAACGCACAGTTGCCGCGCAGATCAGTTTGATATAAATTTATTTTTGCATGAGGCGAAGCCCCACAAGGGGACAATGTGGCGAAAATTTTGCCAGGAAAATTTTTCGCGACATGCAATAAATCCGCCGACTCATAAATATTCAGCGCAAAATGCCCTCCCATCGCAGCGCGCAAAACTTTTGGCGACCATACATCAACACAATTTTTTGAAAGATACACCGCATCACATCCCGCCCCAGCAGCGGATCGTAGAATAGACCCTACATTTCCGGGGTCTTGAATATCTTCCAGCAGCAAACAAAATTTGCTTTGAGCAGGGGTGACAGCGACAGTAGGTATATCAATCAAAGCTAGGATGCCGCTCGGTGTTTTAAGATCGGATAACTCTGCGAATAAATTATCTGAAAATTGCGTGAGCGGTGCATCGGGCATTTTTTTGAGCAGTGTGGCAAGCTCGCTATTTTGTAAGGCGGTCTCATTGATAATTAAGTGTTGCACAGGTTCTTCAGTAGCCAGATAGGCCTGCAACAAATGGATGCCGTCCAGTAAAGTTTGGCCTGCCTCATGTCTCTGTTTGGTAGAGCTGGCAAGCTTGAGCAGTGTTTTGAAAAAAGGATTGTCGCGTGAGGTGATGTGTTTCATTTTGAGATCACGTAATTTTTTATTTCATTAATTGGAATAATTTTTCCAAGAACGCACGGTTGAAAAGTGCAAGGTACAATATCAACCATTCCATTTTAAATTTGATCCTACCTGCACACTTATAAAGAAAGTAAAAATGATGACCGCAACGCAATTGAATACGCAATTTGGTATCCATGGTCAACTGTTTTTTCGTGAAGATGTCCCCGTAAAGGGGACACCGCCAGACACTCGCCCTGCGGGTGGTCTTGGCGCAGTCAGCGGCTTGATTATCGCAGAAATTAACAATCGACAGGCCAGCGCGTCGCTGTGTTTGCAGGGCGCGCATTTAATGACGTGGCAGCCGCGCAATCAACCCACACCCGTGATCTGGCTGTCACGCGATGCAAAACTTGCTGCAGGAAAATCCATACGCGGCGGTGTGCCCGTGTGCTGGCCGTGGTTTGGCGCACATGAATCTAACACTACTTTCCCCGGCCACGGCTATGCCCGCACCGTGCCGTGGCAGGTAGTAGAATCCAGTACAGAAATTAACGGCGCAACACGTTTGACGTTACGCTTAGTTACTAGTGAAAAAACACGCGCCCAGTGGCCGCATCACTGCACCTTGGAGTTGACCGTAATCGTTGGCGCAACCTTGCGTATGGAAATGACCACCTGT
>JAKFXW010000035.1 GCA_021731185.1 Gallionellaceae bacterium | reverse complement strand
TCCCAACCCTTGTGTCAATTCCGCATCCGGATTGCCGGATAGCGGATTGCCGGATAGCGGATTGCCTGCCTTTGGTGCTCCCAGAGGGAGAGGGAAAAAGGGTGAGGCTGACAATTCTGCATCGAGCTTGCTCGATAGCAGATTGCGTACTTTTAGTGGAACAATCTGGCATTATTAAATTAGAAATGGAATAGAATCTATTCTATTATTTCTGCTCCCGTGGGCGCGCGCGGTGGAACTATGTATTGGGAGAGAATCTGAAATGAATAAAGAACGACCACTGCGACGCGATCAAATGCGCGAGCAACTGGCGCACCATGCGGCAAAATTAATGGCTGAAGGTGGCATCACTGACTACGCTTTTGCCAAGCGCAAAGCCGCCAAACAACTGGGTGCAGCAGACACCCAGCACCTGCCCAGCAATGAAGAAGTGGACACCGCTCTGCGTAGTCACCGCGCGCTATATAAGAGCGACAGTCACCCCATCGTCTTGCAGGAACTGCGACAACAAGCGCTGACGTTCATGCACATGCTCCAACCCTTCCACCCTTATTTGACTGGCTCTGTGCTGAATGGCACAGCGGGCGAACAGTCCGACATCAACTTGCTAATTTATTCTGATGATGAAAAATCGGTCATGCTGTTTTTGCTCAAACACATGCTGCCCTTCGAGAGCGGCGAGTGGCACACACGAATAATGGGCGAGGAAAAATCCGTGCCCTGCTTTATTTTGCAAACCAAAAATGGTGTACCCATATCACTGGCCGTGCTGCCAGGAAATGCTCAACATAGCGTCAGCCGTAAACGCGACACTTATGCCGATATTGCGGCAGTGGAAGCATTGTTGACGGGGGAGTGAGAGGCGAGTAATCGTATCGGAATGAGCGTTATTCTATTTTTCGTTAAAAAGTGCGATTTTGTAGGTACGGGCTGTGCAAAGGGAATTATTTTAAGCAAGCTTAGTGGAAATAGCCTAATGCGAATGTTTAGAGCGATGCTTCTCATCAAACGCTGTTAACACATCTTCAGTCTCATTGTCCCCTTGTGGGGCTGCGTCTGCTGCTTCTGGCATCGCCATGATCGTTCGTGTCGCTGGCTGTAACGCCGCATTAGCTGCCTGAATCGCCTCACCATGTCGCGCCAGCAAGGTTGTTATTTTACTGATTACAATTTCAAATAACTCATCTTTACTTTCTGACGTACCAGTCAACCGAATCAGAAAATCCATACTGCGCGGATAAAAAGTCGTCCATTGCCAGGCCAAAAAACTATCGCTATTTTTAAATCCTTCGATAGTTAATTCACGTTGTAACGTGACAATTTCGGGCAGCGATTTTTGCTTGAGCGACGGTGCATCGCTCCACATCAAGCCAAAATAAATCCGCAAATGTTCACCCATATGCTGTTGTTCCATCATCGGTCGAATATGAATAGCCGGATCCCCTTTGGGCTGCAAATATAAACCCACCAATGTTTCCGGCTCATTGTCCGCCTTGTTGCGATTTTCAGTAGTAATCACAAACCAGCCCGGCAGATTCTCATCTATCAATCGTTTACTCAACATCACCCAAAACTCATGGTTTAATTTTTGCCGCTGGGCATCCACCTGCTCGGCTACAGTTAGTGCCAACGGCAAATTTTCTGGTTGAGCAAAAAATTCTAGTACTGCATCTTCTTCGTTCATTGTGTAACCTAACTCAAAAAATAATTTAGTAAATAAAATAAACCGTCCGCTATAACTGTGACAGTCATGTTATTCTATTTTCCGTTAAAAAGTGCGATTTTGTTGGGTTACACCACAAGGGTACGCCGACTTTCTATCGGCTAAAGCCGATGAAAGATCGTATGCGCCGCTTCGCGTCTAACCCAACCTTGTATAATCGAATTTAATGAAATACATTTAATGTTATTTTATCAGGAAATGGAATAAACATTGCGTTTGAAAGGGACGCGTCAATAGTGGAGCGCCCCCCCAACTTTGCGTTGACACTGTAAAAAACTGCTTGAATAAATTGGGATTGCCGATGAACAATAATCGATTTTTAAATCCCGCTGCATTCGATGATCGATGTGTTGAGAGGGGTTGGAAGATCCCCAAAAAATGATATGCTCGACATCCCAAGTGGTTTTTCTACAGCCTCGTTATTCGTCGTATGCAGAAACCAAGCGTTTCTTGGCGCGTTTATAGAATAGCGACTATGGACATTAATCAGAATAAATTATCAAACACATTCAGAAATTTTTTAGAATCGAAAAAGTCGAGTGGCATCCTTCTAATCATCTGTACGGTTGTTTCGCTTTCGCTTGCCAATTCTGTCATCGGCGCAAATTATCTGGGTATTTGGCAAGTACATGTTGGTGGCTTGAGTGTTGAGCATTGGGTTAACGATGCACTGATGGCGGTTTTCTTTTTGCTTATTGGCCTGGAGCTCGTGCGCGAGTTTTATAACGGTGAGCTCTCGAACTTAAAAAATGCGCTCCTTCCTATTTTCGCGGCGTTCGGCGGCATCTGTGTGCCCGCATTGATTCATTTCAGCTTGAATTCGGGAACCCCGGCGCAAGCCGGAATCGGGATTCCAATGGCGACCGACATTGCTTTTGCGTTAGGTGTTCTCGCACTTTTGGGCAACCGCGTTCCCATTTCCCTAAAAATTTTTCTGACGGCACTGGCTGTGATGGATGACTTAGGCGCGATTATTGTCATTGCCGTCTTTTACACGGCGCAACTTTCAGTTGTCTATTTAACGGGCGCGCTGGCAGTGTTTGCTCTGCTGGTCGTGCTGAATCGTTTTTTTCGCGTGATGTCGCTCATCCCCTATTTGCTTGGCGGTGTTTTGATGTGGTTTTTGATGCTGAAATCCGGCGTCCACGCAACGATTGCTGGTGTTCTTCTGGCGTTCACGATTCCGTTTTCCGCGAGACAAGACGATGAAAAATCGCCATCGCACCGACTTGAACATTTTTTGCATAAGCCTGTTGCTTTCCTGATTCTGCCTATTTTCGCGCTGGCGAATACGGGCATCGTCATCGGCTCGGGCTGGGCGCAAGATTTAACGAATACAAACAGTGTGGGCATTATTGGCGGTTTGGTATTAGGCAAGCCGTTGGGTATTATGCTTTTGAGTTTCGTCACTGTCTGT
>JAKFXW010000192.1 GCA_021731185.1 Gallionellaceae bacterium | reverse complement strand
AATAGGCACTCGCTGTGTTGCGCTCCTTGGTATCGTAGAATAACTACGACCAGCGTCGCGCGCCTTGCGATCATCCATTTTTTGTCAGCAACGCGGTTCATGATGGACTTAATCAGAGGTTCCTTAGTTTATTTGCGTACTTGCCGATATACCAACAATCATCCACACTCAGGTGAATTATGGATAATTTTCTTGGCATTATTTCATATGGTTTGGGCACGATTTTAGGTTTCACTTTAATCCTGCTCATCCTGTTTTTATTCGTGCGCGACATTACGCAGAAAAAACATTCCGTACTACGCAACTATCCAGTGATTGGCAGGTTGCGATATTTTTTTGAGAGCCAAGGGGATTATTTTCGGCAATATTTTTTCACCAGTGACCGTGAAGAAATGCCTTTCAATCGCGCCACGCGCTCTTGGGTTTACCGCACCGCTAAAGGCGAAGGTGGCATCATCGGATTTGGCTCAACCAACGATTTACGCGAACCCGGATCGATTATTTTTGTGAACGCGGGCTTCCCCGTGCTGGAAGAAGATCGTTTGCCCACGCCCTCTCTCATCATCGGCGCAGGGTTTTGCGCTGAGCCATTTGAGGCAAAATCCATCATCAATATCAGCGGCATGAGTTATGGCGCAATCTCCGCACCCGCTGTGCAAGCTCTTGCCAGAGGTGCGGCGCAGGCAGGTTGCTGGATGGATACAGGCGAGGGCGGGTTGTCGCCATATCATTTAGAAGGCGGTTGCGATTTGATTATGCAAATTGGCACAGCAAAATATGGCGTGCGCGATGCACAGGGGCGGCTCTCTAAAGAACGCATTATTGAATTAGGCAAGGTGGTGAAAGCTTTCGAAATAAAATTGTCGCAAGGCGCGAAACCGGGCAAGGGCGGGGTGTTGCCGGGCGCTAAAGTTACTGCAGAAATTGCCCGCATACGCGGCATTCCTGCAGGCGAAGATTCGATCAGCCCGAACAGACATCATGACATTGCCAATATCGATCAGCTGCTCGACCAAATCGTGCAGGTGCGCGAATGGGGCGGGCGGCCTGTCGGAGTGAAAACCGCCATCGGCGGTTGGCAATTTATCAATGAGCTTTGTGAGGCAGTGCAACGTCGCGGCCTGGAATTTGCGCCAGATTTTTTGGTCATCGACGGTGGCGAAGGCGGCAGTGGCGCTGCCCCACAAACCTTGGCCGATCATATGGGTCTGCCCATAGGCGAGGCTTTGCCACGTGTGGTGGACGCGCTGTTGGAGGCTGGTCTAAAGCAGCGCATCCGCGTGGTGGCATCGGGTAAATTAGTCAACTCGGCGCGTGCGGCTTGGGCACTGTGTGCGGGCGCGGATTTTGTAAATACCGCGCGCGGTTTTATGTTTTCGCTGGGCTGCATTCAGGCACTGCGCTGCCACACCAACACTTGTCCAACCGGTATTACTACGCATAATAAACGCTTGCAGCGCGGGCTGGTGGTTGAAGAAAAATATTTGCGCGTGGCGAATTACGCAAAGAATATGAATCACGAAATCGACATGATCGCGCACTCGTGCGGCGTGCGTCATGCGCGCGAACTGCGCCGTGAACATGTGCGTATGGTGCAAACCGCGCATCACAGCATCGCGCTGAATATGCTGTATCCATACCCAATGCCAGAGGACAGGCGCGGGTAGCACACTTATTATTAAGCGCAAACGTTTACCCACACTGGTGGTAAAATTCCGCTCAACTTAAATTCTATCCTGAAGGACTTATGGACAGTGCCGCTGTTAAAGAATATTTATTTAATTTGCAGGATTTGATCGTCTCTCGCCTAGAGCAGGTTGATGGTAAAAAATTCCTGCGCGATAGCTGGGTGCGTCCTGAAGGCGGCGGTGGGCGCAGTTGTATTTTAGAGCAAGGCAACGTATTAGAGCGCGGCGGCGTGGCATTTTCGCATGTCATGGGCGATAAGATGCCACCCTCGGCCACCGCACACCGTCCCGAGTTGGCGGGCTGTCGCTGGGAAGCGATGGGCGTGTCGCTGGTGTTTCATCCCCACAATCCGCACGCGCCCACGGTGCATATGAACGTACGGATGTTCATGGCGATTCGCCCCGATGGTCATACCGTTTTTTGGTTTGGCGGCGGCATGGATTTAACGCCTTATTATGGTTATGCCGAAGATGCGGTGCATTTTCATCAAACTTGTAAAAACGCACTTGATCCGTTTGGCGCGCATCTACACCCGAAATATAAAAAATGGTGTGATGAGTATTTTTTCATCAAACACCGCAATGAGCAGCGCGGCATTGGTGGCATATTTTTTGATGATTTGAGCGAGCCGGATTTCGATACGGCTTTCGCCATTCAGCAAAGCGTTGGCGATCACCTACTGTCGGCCTATATTCCCATTCTGGAACGGCGCATTCACACTCCGTTTGGCGAGCAGGAGCGAGATTTTCAACTTTATCGGCGTGGTCGCTACGTTGAATTCAATCTGGTCATTGACCGTGGCACCATTTTTGGCCTACAAAGCAATGGCCGCACTGAATCTATTTTGTTATCCATGCCGCCTTTGGTGAAGTGGCGCTATAACTGGCAACCCGAAAAAGGCACGGCTGAAGCGAAACTATACGAGGAGTTTTTAATTCCTAAAAATTGGGTCTAAATTTAAGCAAAGGCGACAAGAGACAAGAGTGGATAACTTACCTTTATTTACTTCAATCAAGCCCCTAATTCCCATGTACCCCCTAGTTTCCAAGCTGCCTACTCACATTAACACCATTAAATTAGCCCCTAATTTTGCCTATCTTTCGCTAATTTTCAAACTTAGCCAAAATATCTAAGCATCAGCAATATAAATTGGAGTAAAATGTTTGCCGTGACTCTCGCGGCACTCTTCCTCGTGCTTGAATAACACCCTTTTTCTTGGGTAGCACATTTGTAGTGTGTGTGACCCCAATCAAAAATATGTGACTAGGTAAATGTGGTGAGTATCACTGCACTAAATTTCATCCTTACTTCAATGAATTTTCATTAGCTATTCATTAAATTTCATAATCCATTAATTTTTTTCATGGGGGTCAACTTATGTCTTCACCTGCAGCAGCACCAGCAACTAAAAAAGATATTGGTCCAGTTCCACTGGATTACTTACCGGGTCTCAAGCAAAACGCCAAGT
>JAKFXW010000196.1 GCA_021731185.1 Gallionellaceae bacterium | reverse complement strand
TGGATTTACTGGGCGATCAGTTATTACGCAACGAGTTGAATTGTGATCGTGAACTGGTGAAGCAATCAAAAAATATATGGAAGGTTGTTGCTTTGCATAGTTGAAATGAGCAAATTTTAAAATCTGTATGTATTGGAAATCCAATAATGTCAAAAAATATAGTGGTAATCGGCACCCAATGGGGTGATGAAGGCAAGGGCAAAATTGTTGATTGGCTGACTGATCGCGCGCAAGGTGTAGTGCGTTTTCAGGGCGGGCACAATGCTGGGCATACCTTGGTCATCAATGGCAAAAAAACGGTGTTGCATCTTATTCCCTCTGGCATTTTGCGTGCCCATGTGATGTGCTACATCGGCAATGGTGTGGTGGTATCACCGCAGGCATTGCTCAAGGAAATGGATAACTTAGCCGCAGCTGGCGTGGATGTCTATGGCCGTCTGCGTATCTCTGAAGCGTGTCCGCTGATTTTGCCTTATCACGAGGCGATCGATAAAGCGCGTGAACTGGCCAAGGGCGCAGCCAAAATTGGCACAACAGGACGCGGCATTGGCCCGGCCTATGAAGACAAAGTGGCACGACGAGCAATACGCTTGCAGGATTTATTTCACCGTAAACGCTTCGCAGCCAAGTTAGGCGAAGTGTTGGACTATCATAATTTTGTATTGAAAAATTATTTTCAGACTGACACCATTGACTTCCAAAAAACGTTAGATGACACGCTGGCCTTGTCCGAGCGCATCAAACCGCTGGTGCTGGATGTGCCGCGCGCGTTATACGAGGCGAACAAGGCCGGGCAGAACCTGTTATTTGAAGGCGCACAAGGTACGTTGCTGGACATCGATCACGGCACCTATCCCTATGTCACCTCCAGTAATTGCATCGCAGGCGCAGCCTGTGCGGGCAGCGGGGTCGGCCCGCAAATGCTGAACTATGTGCTGGGAATTACCAAAGCCTATACCACTCGCGTCGGTTCGGGGCCTTTCCCTACTGAGCTGGAAGATGAAACGGGTAAACACTTGGCCGAGAAGGGGCATGAATTTGGTTCCACCACTGGACGTGCGCGGCGTTGTGGCTGGTTTGATGCGGCTGCATTAAAACGCTCAATTCAGATCAACGGCGTATCAGGTTTATGTATTACCAAGCTGGATGTATTGGACGGTGTAACTACTTTGCGTTTGTGCGTAGGTTACCGCAGTGAAGGTCAATACAGTGACATTCTGCCAGTCGGCGCAGAAGCGCTGGTGGAATGTGAGCCAGTGTACGAAGACATGCCGGGGTGGAGCGAAAGTACTGTGGGTATACAAAACTACACAGAATTACCGGCAGCGGCACGGAGTTATTTGGAGCGCATCGCAGAAATATGTGAAGTGCCCGTGGATATGGTATCAACCGGGCCTGATCGTGATCAGACGATTGTGTTAAGGCATCCGTACGAAAATTAAATGTGGTTCAATGTTTTTGAACCAGCAAAGTTTGCTTGGTGTAAAAATAAAATCAGCACAAATAAAATTATTGGATATGCACAATCGTTCGCGTATTTTCAGGATGCAGTTGCTGGAGAATGCAGGGGAAGAAAGATAAATAAAGAGGTGAAGATGTCGTACTGAAGAATTTAAACTTGGTGCCCAGAAGAGGACTCGAACCTCCACACCTTACGGCACACGGACCTGAACCGTGCGCGTCTACCAATTCCGCCATCTGGGCATTGCCTGATTTGAGGCCGCGTCCCACAAGGGGACAATGTAATTTAATCGTTAAAGGAAAGACTGTCAATGACAAAGAGTAGAAAGAATATTCGTGCGCAAGATCCATTTTTAGAGCGTGAGCGCACGCAATACGAGCACCCGCTTCCCAGCCGGGAATATGTTTTGCAGTTGCTGGCCGAGCAAGGTGTGCCTATGGAAGAGGACGCTTTATGCAGCATATTGCACATTGAAGAGCATGAAGCAGAGTTATTTACCCGTCGTCTGCGCGCTATGGAGCGTGATGGGCAAATTATGCGCAATCGAAAACGCGCAATCTGTGTGGTGGATAAACTGGATTTAATTAAAGGGAAGGTGCAAGGTCATCCCGATGGTTTTGGCTTTTTGATACCTGAGGATGGCAGTGCAGATTTAGTATTGAGTTCCAAGGAAATGCACAAGGTATTGCATGGCGATATTGTGATTGCGCGATCTGCGGGCACGGATAAACGAGGCCGACGTGAGGCGAGTATTGTTGAGGTGCTGGAGCATTCGACCACGCGCTTGGTTGGGCGTTTGTATGAAGAGCACGGCATTAAATTTGTCGTCGCTGAAAATCGCCGCATCAGTCAGGATATTCTCGTTGCGCCGGGCGAACATGCGGAGGCGCAGGTCGGGCAAGTGGTGATGTTGGAAATTATGCAGCAACCCAGTAAACATGCACAGCCGATAGGTCGCATCGTACAAGTATTGGGCAACTATGCTGACCCCGGCATGGAAATTGAAATCGCACTGCGTAAGCATGACTTGCCTTATGAATTTCCACCTGAGGCCAAACATCAAGCCGAGAAATTTTCAGTCAAAGTGTTGCCCGAAGATTATGCGGGACGCGAAGATATACGCCACTTGCCATTGGTGACGATAGACGGCGAAACTGCGCGTGATTTTGATGATGCCGTGTATTGTGAGCCACATGAATCAGGCTACCGCCTAGTGGTAGCTATCGCGGATGTTAGCCACTATGTAAAACCAGGTGACGCGTTGGATAAAGAAGCATTCAATCGTGGCAACTCGGTATATTTTCCACGCCGCGTCATTCCCATGTTGCCGGAAGAATTATCCAACGGCTTGTGTTCTATTAACCCAAATCTGGAGCGACTATGCATGGTGTGCGATATGCAGGTGAGCGTGCAGGGTGAAATCGAAAAATATCGTTTTTACCCCTCAGTCATGTTTTCACATGCGCGCCTGACATACAATCAGGTGGCCGATATGCTGGCACATCCACAAGGTGAAATTGCGAAGCAGTTTGTTTCAGTGTTGCCGCACATCAATCACCTATATGTATTATTCAAGACCTTGCTCAAGGCACGTGAAAAACGCGGCGCGATTGATTTTGAGACGCTGGAAACACAAATGATTTTTACCGAGCAGGGAAAAATTGAGCGAATTATCCCCGTTGTGCGTAACGATGCCCACAAGCTGATTGAAGAATGTATGCTGGCGGCAAACGTA
>JAKFXW010000210.1 GCA_021731185.1 Gallionellaceae bacterium | reverse complement strand
AAAACAATCTGGATAAATTTCCAGAGGGGTACATTTTTGAGCTTCATAAAAATGAATGGGATTCATTGAAGTCGAAATTTTCGACTTCAATGAAGGGCGGGAAAGTGAAGCTGCCAAACGCGTTTACAGAGAAGGGCTTGTATATGTTGGCAACCATACTCAAGAGTCCACAGGCAACTCAAGCGACCATTTCGATCATTGAAACTTTTTCAAAAATCCGAGAGCTATCCAGAAACATTAAAGAGCTATCCGTTATGCAAAACAAGTCCGATCAAAAATCATTGATACAAAAAAGCGGCGAACTCATTACTGAAATTCTTGATGAAGATTTGCAAACCAGCGATACCGAAACCTCCATTGAACTGAATTTTGCAGTTTTGAAATTCAAACATACGATCAAGAAAAAAAGTAAATGAAACTCGAAACAAAAATTTATGTAGCAGGACATCGCGGATTGGTTGGCTCGGCAATTGTGCGTAGCTTAAAAAAGTCGGGCTATGCAAATCTGTTGCTACGCACGCACGCCGAACTTGATCTCACCGATCAACATGCTGTGTGTGATTTTTTTGATCAGGAAAAACCTGAATATGTGTTTCTGGCCGCAGCAAAAGTTGGTGGAATACACGCCAACAGCACTTATCCGGCAGAATTTATTTATCAAAATTTAGCGATACAAACAAACGTCATTCATGAATCCTGGCGGCAAGGAGTCAAACGGTTATTGTTTCTGGGATCAAGCTGCATCTACCCAAGAGATTGCCCACAGCCGATTAAAGAAGAGTATTTACTCACTGGCTCACTGGAATCAACAAATCGTCCTTACGCTCTGGCCAAGATTGCCGGTATTGAGATGTGCCATGCCTACAACCGACAATATGGCACTAAATTTATGGCTGCAATGCCTACCAACCTATATGGCCCAAACGACAACTACGATCTGAATAACTCTCACGTCCTGCCTGCGCTAATCCGCAAGATGCACGAAGCCAAGCAACGCGGCGATAAGGAGGTAATCGTGTGGGGTACGGGCACACCAAAGCGTGAATTCCTGTACAGCGATGACATGGCGAATGCCTGTCTCTATCTGCTGGAACAGCCAGAGAGCGGGCTGTCTGAACTGTTTAATAACGAGCGTCCGCCGCTGGTTAATATCGGTTGCGGTGAAGACCTGACCATTCGAGAATTGGCGGCAATGATTGCTGAAACAGTTGACTATACTGGAAAACTGGTTTTCGATTCCACCAAGCCGGATGGAACCATGCAGAAGTTGATGGATGTTTCACGCATGAAGGGTTTAGGGTGGGTCGCTACTACAAGCCTGCGTAGCGGCATAAATTCAGCATATCAATCCTACCTGGAGCAAGCGTAATGAAGATTGCCATCACTGGAACCGATTATGTCGGCCTCTCTAACGCAATTCTGCTGGCTCAGCATAATGAAGTTGTGGCAATCGACATCGTCCCCGAGAAGGTGGCGATGTTGAATAACAAACGATCGCCTGTCGAAGATATCGAAATAGAAGTGTATTTACCGCCTCATTATGAAAAGTGGCTCAGACAACTTTCGTGCATCCAGTGTTCAGGGCATCATGAAGCGTATTAAAGCAAAAGGCATCGAAGTCATTGTGTATGAGCCCGCGCTCAAAGAGACGGAATTCTTTCACTCCAGTAGTTAATGATCTTGCACAATTTAAGCAAGAGGCCAATGTGATTGTCGCGAACCGTATCACCGAGGACATCCGCGATGTGGTAGATAAAATTTATAGTCGTGATTTATTTGGCAAGGATTGATTAAATATTCATGAACGCTAACGGGGTTAAATATCTACCTAGCTTTATTCGCCCCAAGTCATTAGACAAAATTGGTTACACGCTAATTCTGTGGCGTATTATTAGATAGGCGTAAAATGAAAACTAAAATTCTTCACATAATCGTGCTGGACAAATTCATCCCTACATATATCAACTTTATTGATCAACATTTTGATATTAGCCAACATCAATTTATGGCCCTCGATAAGGAAAAATATGAGTATGGCCTCACAAAAAACCACGCTGTAAAATGGTTAGACAAAAAGAGCAAAATCTTTGAGCTTTTGATTGCTATGTATCAAGCAGAAAAGGTAATACTTCATGGTTTATGGATCGAGCGGATTATCCAGTTGCTATTTCTCCAGCCGTGGCTCCTCAAAAAATGCTACTGGGTGATGTGGGGTGGAGATTTCTATTTTCCTGAAACGCAAGGATGGGTGAAAAAACAAGTTATCAAAAAAATGGGGAATTTGGTGACTTACATCAAAGGTGATTACGCGCTGGCTCAAAAATGGTATGGCGCAAAGGGGCGCTATCACGAATGTTTTATGTATCCGAGTAACCTTTACAAAGATTACGACATTCTTCCAAAAGCACATGATGTGATTAATATCCAGATAGGAAACTCTGCTGATCCGACAAACAATCACTTTGAAATACTTGAGATGCTTGTGCAATATAAAGATCAAAACATCAAGATTTTTGCCCCTCTTTCCTATGGCGATATGGAGTATACCAAGACTATAGCTACGAGAGGCAAAGAGATGTTTGGGGATAAATTCATACCATTACTCCAATTCA
Source organism: Gallionellaceae bacterium (assembly GCA_021731185.1). GTDB lineage: Bacteria > Pseudomonadota > Gammaproteobacteria > Burkholderiales > Gallionellaceae > Nitrotoga. Next base: position 613 of record JAKFXW010000210.1, on the reverse strand, counting down.
TGCCATTTGAAAAATACCTTGAATTGCTTGGTCAAATTGACATTGCGGTATTTGCACACAACCGACAACAGGCGATGGGTAATACGATTACTTTGCTGGGGCTGGGAAAGAAAGTTTATATGCGAAGTGACGTAACGCCTTGGCCTTTATTTAAGGGTCTTGGGGTGAGCATCTTCGATGTTGAGCAACTTGATGTCAGCTCTCTTGGCAAGGACAAGGCTAGGCGAAACAAGGAAATAATCGCTGGCTATTTTTCAGAGAGAAAATTAATTGAGCAGTATTCAGAAATCTTCAGGTGATGCGATGAAAATTGGCTTCTATGCCCTGGGAAAAAAAGGCTACTTCGTATTAAATAATTTTAGAAAAGAATTTGGTATCGATTCTATTGCATTTGTGATGGGGGCGCGTGACAGTGCCGTTAAAAATGATTGGTATGGTGACATAGCTGAATTGTGCTCCACGAATGGGGTCGTTTTCTACACAAGAGGTGAGGCGAACGACAAATTGTTGCCAGATTCTGATTTTCAATTTGCGATTGGTTGGAGATGGATGATCAAGGATGCTGCCAATCTGGTTGTGTTCCATGATTCACTATTGCCGAAATACAGGGGAT
>JAKFXW010000236.1 GCA_021731185.1 Gallionellaceae bacterium | reverse complement strand
AGTTAAAGTATTAGAGGCCGATGAAAAAGGTCGTTTGCGTTTAAGCATGAAGGCATTGATTGTGCAGGAGCCTTCAGTACCCGTAGCGGAGTAAGGTTGCTGGCGGGAGCAGTAAGTCAGATTGATTGTTGTGCTTGACCTGACCTTGTTTCTCGCTATAATCGCGCCCCTGTAGGATGCTTCCATATTTCATATAAGCAAATTTGGCAGCACCTCGCCCTTGCTTCACCGTTTTTATATTGCCAAAATATATTTAACGGGAGGCTTTATTATCCAAAAGGAGACTCAATGCGGCATTATGAAATTGTATTTATAGTTCATCCCGATCAAAGCGAGCAGGTTCCTGCAATGATAGAGCGCTATCGTGCGCTCGTGGTCGCCAAGAGTGGCATCATTCATCGCTTGGAAGACTGGGGTCGTCGGCAACTGGCTTATCCCATCCAAAAAATTCACAAAGCACATTATGTCTTGATGAACATCGAGTGCGGCCAGGAAGCGCTGGACGAGCTCGAACACGCTTTCAGATTTAACGATGCAGTGCTGCGTCATTTGACCATTAAAACCAAGGCTGCAGTGATTGCGCCTTCGGCCATGATGAGAGAAGAAAAATCACGCACCGTTACTGCTTTGACCGCTGAGTCAGCATCGATACCAAGCGGCATTTCAGCGGCAGATGCGGCTGCTTGATTGGGTTCAATTGATTGATCCAAGCCAGTAATCAGTTTGTAGTTAAGGGTGAAATTGTAGCGATAGATGAATTGCGTACCACCCCGGCGGGTATAGCGCGTGTGACATTAAAAATACGGCACGTTTCAACCCAACAAGAGGCAGGTACTGCGAGACAGGTTCAATGCGAAATATCGGCGGTGGCATTTGACACAGTAGCTCAGCAGATCAGTCGAATGAACATTGGGCAGCATGTACTGGCACGGGGGTTTGTAGCACAACGCAGCTTACGCATCACGCAACTGATTCTGCACATTGAAAACATTACCCTAATAAAAATTTAGGGTAGAATTTTAGGAGTTAATATGGCTTATACATTTAAGAAAAAAGATGACAAAAAGGGCAACTCTTCTTCACGTCAATTATTTAAACGGCGCAAATTTTGCCGCTTCACTGCCGATAAAATTGCGGAAGTGGACTACAAGGATTTGAACATTCTTAAAGAGTTTATCTCTGAGAATGGTCGCGTCATACCAGCACGGATTACGGGCACTAAATCTCGTTTTCAACGGCAGTTGAGTGTCGCAATCAAGCGCGCACGTTTTCTGGCACTGATGCCTTACACTGATCTGCATTAAGGAGCGAGACATGCAAATAATATTGATGGAAAAAATGGTTAATCTAGGTCAATTGGGTGATGTAGTACGCGTGAAAGATGGTTATGCGCGCAACTTTCTCATCCCGCAGGGCAAGGCTAAACGTGCGACTGAAAGCAATAAAGCCGAATTCGCTGCCCGTCGCGTAGAGTTGGAAGCAGCAGAAAAAGCGCGCATCGCTGAAGCGCAGGCAGAGGCTGATAAAATTAACGGCTTAACCGTGCAGATCGTACAAAAATCTGGTTTAGATGGAAAGTTATTTGGCTCAGTCACCAATATCGATATCATGGCAGCCTTGGTAACGCAGGGGTTTACCGTGGAAAAATCGCAAATTCGTATGCCGGAAGGCCACTTCAAGCAGATCGGTGATTACTCTGTCACGATTGTGCTGCATTCTGATGTGCTCGCGCAAATTACTGTCTCGGTCTTGGGTGAACATTAATTCCAATTCCCCATCAAAACGATCACTGTGTTACCTTCGTCTTCGTCGCCTCATCCTTGCCGCCTTGTGCTCCTTTTTATCGGAAACTGGAATAAGGTATAGTCGTAGCAGGATGATGCTGTAATAAATAACAAAAGGGCTGTCACCAGCCCTTTTTTATTCCAGTTCATTTTCGTATCTTTTTCTTTTTGCTGTTAAAGCCTCAATGGTAAACTATGCCGCTTGATCTGTAGACATAGCGCGCAAATTAAATAACAGAAACATGCAAATTTCATTTACTCCCAACAGCGACCCACAACTTGACGTAATCAAGCTTCCTCCACATTCGGTTGAGGCCGAGCAATCGGTGTTGGGTGGCATTCTGTTGGACACCACTGCGTTAGATAAAATCAGCGACTTGATCAGCGAGCATGATTTTTATCGTTTTGAACATCGGTTAATCTTTAGGCATATCGCACGTTTGAGTGACCACGCCAAGGCAGTGGATGTGATTACTGTAGCGGAATCGTTAGAGAGTAATGCTGAACTCGACAAGGCGGGTGGCTTGGCCTATCTGGGATCGCTCGCGCAAAACGTACCCTCAGCTGCAAATATTCGCCGCTATGCCGAAATTGTGCGCGAGCGCGGCATCATGCGTCGACTGGTTGAGGTCGGCAACGATATAGCAAGCAGTGCCTACGCTCCAGCTGGGCGTGATGCGGGACAGTTGTTGGATGAAGCAGAGAGCCGAGTGTTTGCCATCGCTGAATCAGGTGATCGTGGCAAGCAGGGATTCATCGCGCTGCCACCCTTGCTGACAGCGGTTGTCGAGCGTATAGAAACACTTTATGGGCGCGAAAATAAAAGTGCAGTAACTGGCGCGCCAACTGGATTTACTGATCTGGACAACATGACATCTGGTCTGCAACCGGGTGAACTGATTATTGTTGCTGGTCGCCCTAGCATGGGAAAAACTGCGTTTGCAATTAACATCGCTGAGCATGTTGCGTTGGAAGAAAAAAAGCCTGTAGCTATTTTCAGCATGGAAATGGGTGGCACGCAATTGGCTATGCGTATGCTGGGTTCCATCGGCAAGCTGAATCAACATCATTTGCGGACTGGGCAGCTGGAGGATGACGATTGGCCGCGCCTTACCTATGCGCTGGGACAGCTAAATGACGCGCCTATTTTTATCGATGAATCGGCTGCGCTAAATTCCTTGGAGCTACGCTCGCGCGCACGCAGATTGCACAGGCAAAATGATGGCTTGGGATTAATAGTGGTGGATTACCTGCAACTCATGTCTGCCCCCTCAAGTAAGCAGAGTGAAAATCGTGCAACAGAAATTTCCGAAATTTCACGCTCGCTTAAAGCACTGGCCAAAGAATTAAAAGTACCCGTTGTAGCACTTTCACAGCTCAATCGCAGTTTGGAGCAACGCCCCAACAAACGGCCTATGATGTCCGACCTGCGCGAATCTGGTGCGATTGAACAAGATGCAGATTTGATTTTATT
>JAKFXW010000015.1 GCA_021731185.1 Gallionellaceae bacterium | reverse complement strand
TTAACGCCGCAATGCGCCCTTCAGCGTTTTGTGACACAGTAAGATTAAGCGTCTGCGCAATGAATTGTTTCGTGTTCCGTAACCAACCACTCAACTTTGACATCGGTAGTTTCCAGCGGCACATCCGGCACAATCTGCATGGAAAATGCCGCTGCAACCAAGATCGGGCGCGGTGTTTGCTTCATATCCTGTAGCTGGGCTAACAGCTTGTCATAAAAACCGCCACCATATCCCAACCGCCCGCCGTCTCGCGTAAAAGCCACGCCCGGCAAAAGCGCGAATTCTACCTCAAATATGGTACTCACCCGTTCGCAGCGATCAACAATCGGTTCGCGTATTCCCCATATTCCCACTGCTAATTGATTTTCCAGATCATTCACCCAATACAAATCAAGCTGCATGGTGCGCCGATTCACTCGTGGCAAAGCCAATTTTTTGCCGTCAGCCAGCACCCGCTGTACCCACAATTCGCTGGCGAATTCCGTGCCGAAATTCATGTAGCCCAGCACGGCCTGCGCTTGCCGATATTGCGACAGTAGCAACAAACGCTCGGTGATTGCTGCGCTGTGCATGGCGCGGATATCGGATGGCAATTGCTCGCGCTGCGCGATGATGCGCTCACGTAGGGCTTGTTTGATGGAAGAGGTGGGCATTATTACCGTTTAAGCAATTTCATTCGCATTGGTAATGTGCGCAAAATTCACGTCCAGCGTATTAAAGTGCGCCTTACCACATTGAATCTTGTCCCATTCTGAGCCGCGCAATTTAAGCTGTTCTTTGGTACTTTTTGTTTCGCGCACCAGATAAATCTTATGGTCATCCTCCTTAACAATCGCCCAATCCGGGTTGTAAGTTCCGATGGGTGTCTCGATCTTGAACCAACCTGGCAACTTGATAAAAAGCTTGATGTCCTCGCGCGTACTCATGGCCTCGGCGAAAGCGCGCTCCACCTCAGACTCGAACAGTACGGTATCGTAAATGCTGTTTTCCACTTCGATCATGCTGGTCAGCGCGCCCGTAATTTCTTCCGCTTCAAACAACATCATTTCGTACTCTTGGCCGTTGATGCGCTCGTACTTGATGCCGTCGATCATCAGGCTATGCAATTCCGCGTCTATGGACTGCTGGGCTTGCTCGAGGAATTGTTGCGGGTTGTGCTGAACCTCGCTTAGACGACCTGAACGAGCCAATATTTCGGTAATGGTTTTGCGCGTGAGTTCTGTTTTTGCTTGCAGATAACCGAGCATATCGGGCACATTGATAGCCCTGTAATCCTTGGCCTCCGCTTCGCGCACACCCAGCAATTGCGCATCTACACCCATACCGGACATGACGATGCCGCCCCGCTGTATGCTCATTCTGCTCGGCGCTATCTTTTCCCGTGCCGCCAGATTTTTTGCGGCACGTTCGACCAGCACGTCCGTTTGATAATCCACCGCATAGCGCGTCTTATGCTTGATACGATTCCACAGCTCCTTGAAATCTGCATTCAACCGCCAGCCTTGCTTCAGCTTCGCCGTACGCGCTTCCTTCTTGTTGACGATGCGCCCAGCAAACTTCACACCGCACTCATCTTCAATTTCAGTTTGCAGCTTCGCGGCAAATTCATCGTAATGCTCATTGGCGATCACCGTCAGTCGGTTGATACTGGCATCGAAGCAACGCTCACCGCTTGCCAGCACAGGCAAACGCAAACCCCGCCCTATCTCTTGCCGCTTTTTGATTTCGGATTTCGTTTCGTTCAGCGTGCAAATCTGGAACACGTTGGGATTGTCCCACCCCTCGCGTAGTGCGGAATGGCTGAAAATAAAACGCAACGGTTCATCGGGCGACAGCAGCCGCTCCTTGTCCTGCATGATGAGCGCATAAGCGTCATCGTCCGCTGCCGTGTCGCCGCGCGTGTCTTTCGCTATGCCTTTGACAGCCGCGAAGTACCCGTTGTGGACTTTTTCCACCGGCAAAGGTGGTAGCTCGCGATACTTCGGCAAGGCCGATAATTCCTTATATGCCTCGATAAACCAGAGGCGTATCTTGCCATCTTCAGCGGCATAATTCGCCACGCGGTCAATGAAGAACAACGACAACACTTTCAAGCGCGCATCAGCTCCGGCAATGTCAGGTAGCAACTTCTTGATGCGTAACTCCTTGTCGAAATGTTCACGCACCGTTTCGCGTATCTGCACGCGCATCACATCATCGCCGCGCCCGCCGTGCGTCTGGCCGACATTCAACATCAGCCCGTTGGCGAAACTCACATAGCCATCCGCCGCATTGATCTCGTCCACAATGTGGCCCGCATAGTTGCCGCGCTCATTAGTCTTCTCGAACAAATCCACCCCGCCAGCACTGATCGAAATACTCTTTCGCTGCGGCCCAGTTTTTTCGTTTACATCGACCAGCAGTTTGGCGGTAACTTTGGTCTTGGTCGCGCTGATGCTTTGCACTTGAATGAAAGGCTGATTGAAATCCGGGTCATCCAGCACCGAACTGACCTCGATGCGCTTCACTAGCTTCAAGTCGTAAGCCTGGACCGGATCGAGTTTGTAAACGAGGTTGTATCTGTTCCGATGCGTCGCCGAATAGCGCAAGGTACACAGCGGATTAAGGCTGGCGATGGCTTTTTTGGCTTGCTCGCTCTCCATGTTCTGCGGCTCGTCCAGCACCACGATTGGCTGCGCGGCTTGCACAAATTCAATCGGCTTGCGCCCGGAAAGCTGGTCTTTGTCCTGATGAATCACGTTGCTTGACTGACTGACGAAGGCCTGAATATTCATCACCAGAATTTGCAGCGTATTGCTCTGCGCGAACTGGCGCAGTTTGGAATACTGCCTGGAGTCATACACCCAGCTATCGAACGCCACATTGCCAAACAGCGTCTGAAAATGTTCCTTCATCAAACGCAAGCTGGTAATGACACCTTCGCGAATCGCCACGCTCGGTACCACGATGATGAACTTGCTAAAACCGTAGCGCTGATGCAACTCAAAAATGGAGCGCAGGTAAACGTAGGTCTTGCCCGTGCCGGTTTCCATTTCCACCGAAAAATTCATGCCATCCAGCGTGTCTCTAACAGGTAAGTTATTTGTCTGCTGCACCGTTCGCAGATTGCGTAGCAACGTCGCCTCCTTCAATGCGAGCTGATTGCCCACACCCAGCTCCGTCAGTCCAGCTAACGAGCCAGCATCGGACAAGGCAAACTCGAACGCACCTCCACTCAACGGCTGCCCATCAAACAGCCCCAGCACTGCATCAATCGCATCGCGC
>JAKFXW010000069.1 GCA_021731185.1 Gallionellaceae bacterium | reverse complement strand
GTGCAATATGTTTCTGGCGGAAGACAATCGCGTATTCGTAAAAGATATATGTAAAAACTAATTTAGGCAGCTAAATAAAAACTTGTTGCAATTACAAACAAGAACAATTATCATTTGCATGTGATCATTAACCATTATTAAATTAAGGAAGCTGAAATGAGGCTATTTTTACTCATCGTGTTGCTGCAACCGCTTGGCGCGTTAGCGGAGGATTATGTTGTGATTATCATCAAAAATCACAAGTTTCAACCCGCTGAGATTACTATTCCGGCAGGGAAGAAAATGGAACTGATTATCCATAACCAGGATGCCACGCCTGAAGAATTTGAAAGCCACGAACTAAATCGTGAAAAAATAATTGCTGGAAACAGCAAAGCCAGAATTTTCATTGGGCCACTTGCGCCTGGACGTTACCCATTTTTCGGGGAGTTTAACGAAGCCACCGCTCAAGGTGTCATCATTGTTAAATAAGCGAGTCCGATAGGAGAAGTCACTCATGTTTGGAACTGCTGTCATTGTTTTTCGAGAGGTGCTGGAAGCCTCTCTCATCATTGGCATACTCGCTGCCGCAACGCGCACTGTTCCTAATAGTCGACGCTGGTTGGCGGCTGGCGTGCTGGTCGGGCTGGTTGGCGCGGGCATCGTGGCGATGTTTACAGATGTAATTGGATCATTGGCTAGCGGTGTGGGTCAGGAAATTTTCAATGCCACTGTATTAGGTATCGCGGTGTTGATGCTGGCGTGGCATAACATCTGGATGTCATCACACGGCGCGGCATTGGCTGCAAGTGCAAAATCCATTGGTAAAAAAATTACTGATGGCAGTAATGAATGTTCGATTTTGTTAATCATCGTAGGAATTGCGGTTCTCAGAGAAGGTTCTGAAACCGTCTTGTTTCTTCACGGTATTGCCGCTTCCAATAACGGAGGACAATTTTCAATGTTGCTTGGTGGTTTGATCGGGGTGCTGACTGGCATTGCCGTGGGCTACACAATTTATGCTGGGCTGCTGCGTATTCCGATGCGCTGGTTTTTTACCGCAACGGGAATATTGGTGTTGTTACTCGCTGCTGGTATGGCTTCGCAGGCTGCAGGCTTCTTAATTCAGGCCGATTTACTGCCCAGCCTGACTGCACCGCTGTGGGACACTTCGGCGATTCTTTCAGAAAAAAGCTTGCTCGGCATGTTGCTGCACAGCCTCATCGGCTATGACTCTCGTCCCGCAGGAATGCAGATGGTGTTTTATATCACCACGCTGGTCAGCATCAGCATCGGCATGAAATGGGCTAATCGCTCGCGTAAGCCGATTGCCAAATAAAAATTATTTTTATTCCGCGCCATTTAAAAATGAACCCTCTATTCCGCACTCAAACCTTTGTACTGTTCATGGTTGTTGCCACCCATGCAAGCGTGCTTGGGTGGGTATCGCAGCGAGAGACATCTGCCAGCCCACTCTATGCAGCATCCAACCCAATTACGATGAGCTTATTAACATTGCCGAGTGAGAAAAATGAAAGCCGGGTCCCACAAGGGGACAATGTAAAGCAAACTAAACTTTATGAAAGGGATTTCCCCACAAAAAAATCCAGTTTCGCACCTGCGACAGATGCATTGCAAACAGTAGCTCAACCGGAAATTGTCGATTCAATTTCCAACGATTTGCCTGCCAGCACCGAGACTGTCCAGCCACCTGTAGAAACAACTTCGTCTCAAGAGCCGAGTACTGTTCAAGAGCCGAGCACCGTGGAAGTAGTTGCAGCGCGTTTTGATGCAGACTATCTACATAATCCGGCTCCTAGGTATCCGATGTTGTCATCTCGCTTGCATGAAGAAGGCACTGTTTATCTGCACGTGCAGGTACATGCAGATGGCTATGCGATGCATGTAGTAGTCAAGGATAGCAGCGGTTATTCACGGCTGGATAAAGCTGGTATGGAAGCAGTTAAACAATGGCGATTTATTCCTGCACGGCAGGGCAAGCAAGCAATTAATTCATGGGCTATCGTGCCTATCAATTTTTCTTTAAAAGGTTAATGTAATGCAAACAGGCGAATCTTCAGGGTTGTTCATATTTATTCAGCAAGCTGATGCAGCCTCTTTCGTAGTGATACTACTGCTCCTATTCATGTCCGTCATAACTTGGTATTTGATGTTAACCAAGTTTATTCAGCAGTGGCGAGCCAACCGGTTGATTGCACAATCTTCAGATATTTTTTGGAGCGCACCTTCCCTATCGGCGGCATCACTCAGCCTGGAGCAGCATGCGGGGGTAGATTCTTTTACGCGCATGGCTCGACAGGGCATAGATGCCACTGCCCATTACCGTGAATATGTACATTGTCCCCTTGTGGGGCCAAGTGAGCAACCAGACAAGCCACAACCAGACAAGCCAGACGAGGGAGTGACCTTGAGTGAGTTTGTTACTCGCGCCTTACGACGTGCCATTGCACTTGAAACAGCACAACTGGAATCTGGATTGACCATGCTGGCCTCCATTGCTGGAACTGCACCGTTTGTCGGATTATTTGGCACAGTTTGGGGAATTTATCACGCGCTCATCAACATCGGTGCGAGTGGACAGAACACCATAGATGCGGTGGCCGGCCCGCTAGGAGAGGCACTGATAATGACCGCAGCTGGCTTAGCGGTCGCCATTCCTGCCGTACTGGGATACAACGCACTCGTGCGCAGCAATCGCGTAGCACTGTTTCATCTGGATTCATTAGCATACGATTTACATGCCTATCTCACCACGGGGGCACGAATAAACACGCAGCATTTTGCTGTCCGCAATAAAGTCGAGTCTTTATCAGTTAAGCAAGCGGGTGCGACTTCATGACTTTTGGTAACGACACTCACGAGCAGCAACCGCTAGCGGAAATTAACATGATTCCACTCATTGATGTCATGTTAGTACTGTTGGTTGTTTTTATAATCACTGCGCCACTGCTGACCCAATCGATCAAGATTGACCTGCCTCAGGTGGCTGCACAAACCCATGTAGAAATGCCGCAAGCCATTGTGCTTGCGCTCGATGCACAAGGGGCTTTGCATTGGAATGGCCTGGCCATAAGCGATACCGAGTTGCCTGCAAAACTGCTTGAAGCTGCTGTAAAAAAAACGCAGCCTGAACTCCATTTGCGCGCTGATCGAGAAACCCGTTATCAGAAAGTAGCGGAGGTCATGGGCTTGGCGCAGAAAGCAGGAATAAAAAAAATGGGCTTTATCACCGAGCCGACTACGCCCTAATTTTAAACATAAAAAATATAGCAATTCGGTATCACCGGATGACTCCTCCGGTTTAACAGGAA
>JAKFXW010000234.1 GCA_021731185.1 Gallionellaceae bacterium | reverse complement strand
TGCTCGACTTGCAAGCGCGTGTTCATTTCAATGAAAAAGAATTCGTTATTTTCAAATAAAAATTCAAATGTACCCACTCCGCGATAACCAATTTTGTGGCAGGCTTCTGCACAGCGTTCGCCTAACCTGTCGCGCAGCTTGGTATTCAACAACGGTGCAGGCGCTTCTTCCAGAATTTTTTGATGTCGTCGTTGCATGGAACAATCACGTTCGCCCAGATACACCGCATTGCCGTATGAATCAGCCATGATTTGAAATTCAATATGGCGCGGATTTTCAAGAAACTTTTCCATGTACACGGTCGGATTATTAAACGCCATCTGCGCTTCGTTCCGCGTCATGGACACTGCTGTTTGCAGTGCTGCTTCAGTATGAACAACCCGCATTCCGCGTCCGCCGCCGCCACCAGACGCCTTGATTATCACCGGGTAACCAATGCTGCGTGCAATCGCTGAAATGGCTGCCGGGTCTTCTGGCAACGCACCTTCCACACCTGGCACGCAAGGCACACCCGCTTTAATCATGGCGATTTTGGCTGAAACTTTGTCGCCCATCATGCGTATCGTTTCTGGACGCGGGCCGATGAAAACAAAGCCGCTTTTTTCTACACGCTCGGCAAAATCTGCATTTTCTGACAGAAAGCCATAGCCGGGATGTATGGCTTGTGCGTCGGTTACTTCGGCTGCGCTAATAATGGCTGGGATGTTGAGATAACTCAACGAGGAGGGTGCAGGGCCAATACATACCGACTCGTCCGCCAGTTTGACATACTTGGCATCAGCATCCACTTCGGAATGAATCGCGACGGTTTTAATTCCCATTTCACGACAGGTGCGCTGAATGCGTAACGCAATCTCACCACGATTGGCGATGAGGATTTTCTCAAACATTTTTGGGGTCTCCGACGGTGCAGCGACACGCATAATGGTGCGCTTAAGCAATCCGGCTTTAGACGTATCTTTAGTGATGAGCTGCTCGGACTTCTTTCCAGGCACAGGTTTTTTATCAAACATGGGGGCTTACCGAGCCGGGCTCAGCCAATAATAAACAAAGGCTGACCATATTCCACGGCTTGGCCATTTTCAACCAGAATGGCCTTGATCGTGCCACTCTTGTCCGCCTCAATTTCATTCAGCAACTTCATTGCTTCGATAATGCACACCGTTTCACCTTCCTGGATGGCCTGACCCACTTCAACAAAAGACTTGGCTCCCGGTGAAGGACAGCGATAAAAACTGCCAACCATGGGCGATTTAACGATATGCCCTTCAGGTGCAGCAGGCGATGCTGGCGCGGCAGGTGCTGCCGCAGGCGGCAGTGACACACTTGCAACCACTTGCGGTGGCGAGGCATACATTTGCTGAGGTTGCGCGATTGATCGACTAATCCGCACCCGCTCTTCCCCTTCGCTAATTTCCAGTTCGGCAATTCCAGAGCTTTCAACCAGATCGATCAATGTTTTTATTTTGCGTAAATCCATGTTTAACTCCTAACGGGAAGGTCTAAAGCGTATTGCACAGCAAGTTGGTAACCCGCAATACCCAAGCCACTGATTACCCCAACTGCAAGGTCAGAAAAGTAAGATTCCTTGCGGAAAGCCTCGCGTGCAAACACATTAGAAATATGTACTTCAATAAACGGGATGTCCACCGCAGCTAACGCATCGCGTAGTGCCACACTGGTGTGGGTGAAAGCTGCTGGATTAATAACAATGAAGTCAATTTTTTCTTGTGCTGCTAGCTGTACTCGATTAACCAGCTCCGCTTCTGCGTTACTCTGAAAATGTTGCAAACTAGCATTCTTTTTGCTGGCTAATTGCAGCAACTCCTCATTAATTTCTTTTAACGTAACCGAGCCATATATACCCGGCTCGCGGCTACCGAGCAGATTTAAATTAGGTCCATGTATGACTAAAATATTTTTCACCCGTGCAGTTTGCCGTAAATAGACGTAGTTTGTCCAGTTTTAGATACTAATTTAATAAATATATGCAATATCCAACTTGTAGCCTTTTTAATGAACTCCCTTTGCTAAGGAAGCACTGATTTAATCCTCCATGTACCCGCAAAAGGGGTACGCCGTGGTTGTAATGGGCTGAAGCCCAAACAACACACGCTGGCCGCGTTGCAGACCAAGTTGTGATGATCGCAAGGCGCATCCTGAAGGCCAGGGGTCATTCTCCCTGGCGAGGGGTGCAACACAGCGAGCGCGCAATTTGGTCGCAACCCATACGGGACATGGCTTTACGGGCGACCTGCATTGTCGCAAGGCTAGCCAAGGGAACGACCCTTAGCGTCACCTTGCTCCGTGCATTCCATCCCGTAAAGCCGATGTCGCGGCCATGTGGGATTAAATCAGTGCTTCCTTAAGTGTCGTTTCTCACACAGTTGTTCCCTCGAGGTGAGAGAAAAATGGAGATTTTCAAATCCTGTTAACTTCTCTCAAAAATTCGGATGAACAGCCATCAGAATACCCACACACCTTTAGGGCATTCCTATTAAATACATCAGCCTTCATCTGAATCCGCATTCGACGCAGCACGCAAACTTTGACCTGTGGAAGGTGCAAGATCAGAAAAATGCAATTGAGCAGAATATAGTTGAGCATACGTACCTTTTTTTGCCAGTAATGTTTGGTGCGTGCCTGTTTCGACAATACGGCCTCGGTGTAATACCACAATGCGATCAGCCTTTTCAATCGTAGATAATCGATGTGCGATAACCAGCGTCGTGCGTCCCTGCATCAGCGTTTCCAGAGCGGCTTGGACGTGTCTTTCAGACTCGCTATCTAACGCTGAAGTGGCTTCATCCAAAATAAGTATGGGTGCATTTTTTAATATGGCGCGGGCAATAGCAATGCGTTGTCGTTGCCCACCAGACATCCGCACACCGCGCTCACCGACCAGAGTGTTCAAACCTTGTGCCATCTCTTGTATAAATTCCATCGCGTGGGCGGCAGTTGCGGCAGCTATGATTTCCGATTCCGTCACCTCCCTGCTTTGACCATAAATAATGTTGGCGGCAACAGTGTCATTGAACAGCACGATTTCTTGACTAACCAAAGAAATGTTGGCACGCAAACTGGCCAAAGTAATTTCGCTTAAATCTTGACCATCCAAGGTAATACGCCCACTGCTCGGAATATAAAAGCGCGGCACCAAATTAGCCAGCGTGCTTTTGCCGCTGCCGGATGCGCCTACCAGTGCAACAGTTTGTCCGGCGGCAATTTCCAGATTGATATCGTGCAACGCCCAAATATTATTTGCTTCGGCTTGCTCGTCGGGTTGGTAGGACAAGCTCACCTGCTCAAAAC
>JAKFXW010000066.1 GCA_021731185.1 Gallionellaceae bacterium | reverse complement strand
GCTCAAGCATTTGCCCGCCAATCCTCTGCAGCTGGCCATGCCACAGGTCGGCGTGCTAATTCATCGGTGCCTGTGATGTCAAGTTCCACACTAAACGGCATAGAGCCCTTCCTTCGCTGCTGTGCGATTATCGGTGAAGCCTTGTGCATCCTTGCGCCGCGCGATTTCCGTCGTGCCGGCCTCGCCCAGCATCGTGAAAATCAATTCCAGATCAGTCATGTGGTCGCGCAGATTGTTGCCGGTCTTCACCTTATCCAGCCCCTTGAGGCGGCTGTGCGCATCGGGCGTTACGCCGAAAGTGGCGCGGGCGATTTCGGCGGTGAGAATGGAATACTCCTTGCCTTCCTGCACACCGCGCTGCTTCCATTCATCGGTCAGCTCGCCGCGAATGGAGATCGAGCGCAACCGCTTCTCGATCCACGCCTGCGAATAGCCCTTGGCCTGATACAGCTCTCGGGCGCGGGTGCTGGCCAGTTCCGGATTTTCGATTTCCTTCACCCGCTCGTAGCCCACCTGCGCCAGCCAGCGTTTGAAAGGCTCAGCCTTGGGTGATGGGATGGACTGGATGATGCGGAATAAACCTTCGGTATTGGCGCAGTTGACGCGCTGCACACCGCCCTCTGTTTCGATTCGAAGGGGGGTGACAATTTGTCCCCACCCTTGAGATAACTCGTTGTCCCTCAGGCGAATTTTCTTAATGTAATCGCCAGGATTAACACTATCGGTGAGAACGACAACCACATCAGCAACAGCGAACCACCATTCCTCGTTATGCCAAGTGCGGCGAATGGCCTTCTCTTGAAAAACCACAAGATGGCTTTCCGGTTGGTCGGGTAACGCGGGCTTTTTGCTCATGGTGTATTCCTCCCTGTTCCTTTTTTCCCCGGCCCAAGTCACGGGAAACAACGTGCAGAACGACAACCGCATCGTAGAGAACGAGCGTTCTGTTGTCAACAGGTGTATTGGAGAATATCGGAACTTAAGATGGCGGCGTGATTGAACGGTTGAAAAAATAATTCAAACTGACCCTATCCTATGCTCGATGCAGCCCGCTCCAGCTTGTGGTTGCGTTTCTGTCGTTCGCGATCCCAGATTTTTTCGACGGGCTTGGGCATGATTATTTTGGGCGTCTAGATTTTTTATCTTGCTTTATTTTTGGGTAGCAAGTGAAATCACCTTGAGCGTATGCCCGCTTTCAACCTTGCCCCTTTGACTGTATGTCCGTAATTCGATCAAAAAGTAACGCGAAGTTTTTAAATTCAGCAGCTTCAAAAGATTTCGCTTTTTCCGCAAATGCAACTTTGGCATTATTTGTTGCATCAATTTCAAAAACCTTTGAGTCGGCAATAACTGTGTCGCCCTTCAACCCATTAGCTTGAAGTACTTCGTCCGAAAAGAAGTGTTCAATCGCTAGGTATCGATTAGTCAATTTTGCTTGAGATACGAAGAGTTCTCGGCCAGGCGGGATTGGTAACAACAATGCATGCATCGGTTTCTGCTTGTGGTGTTTGTGCGACTGATTCTCTCCGATGTCAAAAGCCTTATGGGCTATACCATTGAATTGTTCATTGCCAATTCTGTCATTATCGAAAACTGCGACGACCGTTCTGTCCGTTACGATAGATAAAAACTCAAAGCAACGGCGAAGCATATCCGCTCCCCCATTGCGTTCATCAGGGTTTGGTTCAACTCCACATGGAATTGGTACAAACGGGATGGGTTTACCGGGATTTAGCTTTTCCCAAGCAGATGTAATGAGTGATGCATCTGTCTTTCCCTCCAAGAGCAAAGCTGGTAGTTCTGTGGCTTTCACTTTGGACAACACCTCCTCTTGAAATTTTTTGGTGTTCGCAAAAACATCAAACGCAGTCAGAAACTCCGAGTAGTTCTCAGGTGTAATCAAGGTGCCTGCGGGTAATTCACGAATCTCGAAGCCATCGACACCTAAAGTTTTTTCCAGACCCAAGGCCACCATAGGTGCATGTACACTGATAATGAACTGAATCTTTGGAAATAGAGCTATCAGCCGAGGCAGCACCTCATATTGCAGACTAAGATGTAGGTGTAAATCGGCTTCGTCGATGACAACTATCCCTGCAATCTGTTCGGGTGTATTAAACTGCATTGATGCCAGATCGGCATCACGAACAATTGATGCAAACATACAAAACAACGCGCTTTCGCCAGCAGACAAGCTCATCAAGTCTTTGATGGTGCGTATGACCTGACCTTCTTGAGTGACGGTAACATTTATGATGCGGCTATTACGGTCTCCAATGCCCAGTTGGATGATGTCACCGGATTTTTGGCACAAAACGCTTTGAAGAATTGTAGTGATTGAATTAAAAACAGCGTGCCCTTTTCCGGGAATTGCCACCCTAGCAGCGATTACCTGACCTTCATTGCCTATAGGCACATTCATGGCCACATGCTCGCTGACCATTATGTCAAAGATTATCGAATTCAACCAATCCAGAGTTGGCTTTAATCGGTTTTTAGAAAGAATTCTTCGCTGAGTTCTTCCTTTTATGCGCGAAGGTTCTGGCAGCTTGAGTTCGGACGAAAGATTTTCTAAGTTCAACCAGTCGGGCGGTTCAAAGCGATCTGCGGGAAAGAAAAGGAGACTGTTCTCCGCTAGCTCTTTTTCCAAAAGATGCGGCTGGCTAAGCTCACCTAGTGGGAGAGCGTAGTGGCTGGTTTCGTTGGGTGGAATTTGTTGCCAGCTTGTATCAATCGCCAGTAATTCGTCCGGCTCAGTGAACAATTCTTTCTGCTTATCAAGCTGCCATTCGATAAGAGAAACGCCTTTGTCGAAATTTAGACGGGCAAAGTAGAAGTGCGTACTGCCGTGTATCCCTAATGCTGATCGAAGGCGATAGACCTTGCCTTTATCAATCTCGGCATCTTCGAAAATTTGCTGTTTTAGGCCAAGCAGCGCATTGACTGCAAATGAAATCAGGGTTGATTTACCACTCCCGTTTCGACCAACCAGCACTAATGGCTTAGGCCGCTCACCCGCAAAAGGCATAGTCAAATTCAGCTCTTGAATCGGCCCGGTATTTTTTAACTGAATTGATCGCAGATACATGAGTTCTCCGTTACCTGTTTGCATATGTGATGATAGTACGAACACGATGACGTTGGGTTGTTATAGAAATTTGGCATGACCGTCCGATCGTGACACAACAGCGACAATTGAAACACAGACTGGCTAGCGGTCAAAGTACAGCTGGAGGCGCTGCGCAAGGCGGGCGACTCCTGCGGCGCCCGTCTTCGGGTTTCGGCCTCCAACGTACCGGTCGGTCTGGGTCCTG
>JAKFXW010000216.1 GCA_021731185.1 Gallionellaceae bacterium | reverse complement strand
ACTAAGCAACCAAAAGACGGTTGCAAAGTGGTTGGTTATAGCCGTACTCAAATGTACTGTCTTCGTCGCCTCATCCTCGCCGCCTTGTGCTACTTTTTATCGAAAACTGGAATAACGACTAAGCACTTTGGCCGTTCGCTACAATGACCGCCGGATTTTTAGTTAGCAAGGTCAGCAGCGTTACGATCTGCTCGCGTATTTGGCGACGATCAATAATCATGTCGATTGCCCCGTGCTCCAGCAGAAATTCGGCACGCTGAAAACCTTCCGGCAGGGTTTCTCGAACTGTTTGCTGAATAACCCGCGCGCCGGCAAAGCCAATCAATGCGCCAGGCTCGGCGATCACCACATCGCCCATAAAGGCAAAGCTGGCCGACACGCCGCCCATAGTTGGGTCGGTCAACACCGAAATAAAAGGTAATTTTTCAGCGCTCAACCGTGTCAGCACCGCGCAGGTTTTGGCCATTTGCATCAGCGATAACAAACCCTCCTGCATACGCGCTCCGCCGCTTGCAGTGAAACAAACAAACGGAATTTTCTGCTCGATGGCAATTTGCACGCCGCGCACAAAACGCTCGCCCACCACCGAACCCATCGAGCCACCCATAAAACTAAATTCAAACACCGCCGCCACCAAGGGCAAGCCATGTACACATCCCTGCATGACTACCAGTGCATCTGTTTCACCTGTGTCACGTTGTGCAGCGGTTAAACGCTCGCTATATTTTCGGCTGTCCTTAAATTTTAAAGTATCAACTGGCTGCACCTCTGCACCAATTTCGAAGCGTTCTTCAGCATCCAGAAATAAATCAATTCGTGTGCGCGCCGTAATGCGATGATGGTAATTACACTTCGGACAGACACTGTTATTTTTCTCCAGATCCGAGTGATACAACACTGCCTGACATGCCGGGCACTTATGCCACAAACCTTCAGGTACAACCTTTTTACCATCCTCGCCCTCTTCCCTGCGCTTGATTTTTGGGGGCACTAATTTTTGAAACCAACCCATATAAAGCTCCTTAAATATGATCGATAGCTAAACGCAATTCTCGAATCAACTGCGCCACGTTGGCAATAATATTTTTTTCTTTCGAATTCTCAATTTCCTGCACGATACGACTACCCACCACCACGCCATCACAGTGTTGCGCTACTGAGCGCGCAGTAAACGCATCGCGAATACCGAAACCTACACCAATGGGTAATTTTACATGCTTACGCAACTGCGGTATTTTTTGCGCGATGTCGGTTAAATCCAAACTGGCCGAACCAGTCACACCTTTCAGCGAAACATAATAAACGTAGCCTCGCGCCAGCTTGGCTATTTGCTTAATCCGTTTATCCGAGGTGGTCGGCGCAAGCAGAAAAATCGGATCAATACCATGCTTGAGTAAATGAGAAAACGCCTCATGGCTTTCTTCCGGCGGAAAATCCACCGTCAACACACCATCCACCCCCACCTCTGCACACCGCATCGCAAAACGCTCCCAGCCCATGGCCTCAATAGGATTGCCATAACCCATTAACACCACAGGTGTGTTGTCATCCTTCAAACGAAACTGCGCCACCATATCAAGCACATCATTCAAAGTCACTCCATGTTTGAGTGCTCGCTCCGAAGCGCGCTGTATGGTTGGGCCGTCCGCCATTGGGTCGGAAAAAGGCACGCCTAATTCCAGAATATTCGCACCCGCCTCAACCAGCGCATGCATCAGTCCAACCGTTATTTGCGGATGCGGATCACCTGCGGTGATGAACGGAATTAACGCTTTTTTGCGTTGCGTTTGCAGGGTGGTGAAGGTAGTGGCAATGCGGGTCATAAAGAGAATCTACGGAATGAGTTATTTAGCGTTTATTGTTTTAGTGCGGGCTGCGGTACTAAATCGGGATTTATAAATGGATTGCTGACCTTTAAGCGATCTTCAAACACCTGCCCATCTTGGAAGTCCTCGGAATAGAGTGTGTCGCAACCAGATTGGAGCGCGGCTGCAACAATCAAAGCATCCCAGTGAGAAATCGAGTACCGTTCTCCAAGTGCGATTGCGCGGCGGACGATCTCGATGGAGAGATCAACCACCTCGCAGCGTTTCATTAAAATACCCGCAAGACGGTTCGCAACCGGACGCGATAATTTCATCTTGAGCAGTGCCACACTCATGAATTCGTTGACGACTTGGACGCTGATCACCGGATACGTTCGCATGACCGCAATCGCCGTGCGCTGCTTATTTGTGTCTGCGTCCAGCATGTAAACGGCGACATTGGTATCAGCGAAGGCGCGTGCGGTCATAGCATTCATCTCGAATAAATTTGCCCGACCATGCCCCAGCCAGCTTCTCAAATTCGAGCCAGTCTCCATCCACCCCTTGAGACGTTGATGCTGCATCATCATTGGTGGCACGTTTTGCTTTCAAATACCCCACAAAATCCAACACCTCACGCGCCTGCAATTCGGGCAAGTTTTTGACTTCCTCGACAATGCGTTCAACTGTATTCATTTTTTGCTCCTTTAAGATTGCTTGAAAGTTCGCAGTTTACGCCAAAAAAATTAAACAATAGACACGAAAAGCTGGGCGTGGTCAACCGCCGTAATGAACGGGATCAACGCTTTTTTGTGTTGCGTTTGCAGGGTGGAGAAGGTGGTGGTAATGCGATTCATGGTTTTATGTTTGCAAAAAGTTAAAGGGTGAAGACGAAAAATTAAGCTACTCGTCTATCTGGCAATTTCATATCCACTACGATTTCGGAATAGGGCGCGAACACCAAACCGTTTTCATCTTTCTCAATCGCCATCCACTCGATCAAGCGTTCGCAATCGTTATAAACATTTTTGTAATCACGCTTGAGCTGCCGCGCCAACTCCGCGATTGTGGTCGCGCCGCTTTCCCGCAACGCGCCTATCAACTCCCAACGCTTGGGTGTAAACACTGCAAACATTTCGCCCACCTCATCAAAACCCACGCCGAAATAAGGCTTCATTGGCTTGCCTTGTTTGGCCGCTTTCATCGCGGTAGAGGCACGCGCAAAGCTCGCCTCAATCGGCTCACCGACGGTCAAATGTAAAATCGTATTAGTGGATTTCATTTTGTCACCTTTCTGATGTCTTGCCACAAGTTTTCCAGCAGAGCAGCTGATGCGGCTCATATTTTAATCTTCTTCAAAATAATCGGTATCCAAGCGTTTGACGGTATAAATTTCTTTAGTCGATACGCCCAAATCAAAATCCATCATCAACTCGGCTAGCATTGCCCCATCTATCAACACAATTTTGTTGTTGATCTGCGTAACAAAATTTCTCGCTTCTTTGGTGTAACTGGAGCTGGTGATAAAAACACCTTTG
>JAKFXW010000201.1 GCA_021731185.1 Gallionellaceae bacterium | reverse complement strand
CCGCGCTGGTATATCGTGACATGAATATCGGCACCGCCAAGCCCGACGCGGCCACGCTGCAACGCGCACCGCATCATCTGCTGGATATTATTTCCCCTGCTGATCGCTATTCCGCCGCAGCTTTTCGCCAGGACGCGCTGCGGTTAATGCACGACATCACCCAGCGCGGGAAAATTCCACTGCTGGTCGGTGGCACGATGTTGTATTTTCATGCGTTGCAATTTGGCTTGTCTGCATTACCCATAGCCAACGCAGCCGTGCGCGCAGAACTGGATGCACAAGCCGCGCAAATAGGTTGGCCTGCCATGCATGAAAATTTAGCGCAAATTGATCCCGTCACAGCGGCGCGATTAAAACCCAATGACTCGCAACGCATACAACGTGCGCTGGAAATTTTTGAGCTGACCGACACCCCCATGTCAGCACTCATCGCACAGCAAGAAACCTATCAACTCCCCTACCGCATTATTCCCATCGCGTTGCTGCCGTCTGACCGCGCCACGCTCCATACGCGCATCGCCATTCGTTTTAACAGCATGTTGCAACAAGGTTTGCTGGATGAAGTGCGTCAACTGCAAACACGCTACACCTTGCACCCCGACTTGCCCGCCATGCGCTGCGTGGGTTATCGGCAAGCGTGGCAATTTTTGGCTGGTGAAATTTCCGAGCATGAGTTAGTGGAACACGGTCTCGCTGCCACGCGCCAATTAGCCAAGCGCCAACTCACTTGGCTGCGCGGCATGACAGACAATATTGAATTTGATTGCTTGACGCAGGATTTAGCACAACAAGTACTCAAGCGTGTAAAACAGGAAATTGCTGAGTATTAATTCTTAAGGGATGAGTATTAATATCGCCTACAACTTGTGGCTAATAGCGCGTCCATCTCGTTAGCATTACAATTCCGCCATACACAAAATATTAAAATTCCCATAGACGGCTCAAGAGACGACTCAAGCAATCCGTGCCTTATCCAAACCACATTTATAATCAATGTCCAGATTGAAGCTATTTTTTTTAATGCTCTTGGTATTGCAAGTATCTGGCTGCACCAGCCCAGCAACGCGCATGAATGAACAAGCCACCACACTCGGCTACCAAAGACAAATAGTGCGCGGGGACGGGTTTGAGCATGTCGCGTACTTAAACAGAAAACCTGCACTGGGCAATGCTGCGCCGAGCAATGCCGTACTACACGTTTATTTAGAGGGTGACGGCACACCCTGGTTACGCAACAACCTGGCGGCATCCGACCCCACACCACGCAAGCCCATGATGCTCAATCTCATGGCACAAGATACACAGCCTAGCCTCTATTTGGGGCGACCTTGCTACCACGGTTTTAGTCATGCAATTGGCTGCATCCCCGATTTATGGACCACTGCGCGCTACTCAGAAAAAGTAGTTGCCAGCATGGCGGCTGCACTCGGCGAGATGGCCGCAAACTACCAACACATTATTTTATTGGGCTACAGCGGCGGCGGCACATTAGCGATGCTATTGGCCGAGCGGCTACCCAAAACCCAAGCAGTGGTAACACTGGCGGCTAACTTAGATACCGTAGCCTGGGCAGCATTACAAAATGAGCCACTACCGGAGTCGCTTAACCCCGCCAGCCGCCCACCCCTGCCGTCGCACATCCAGCAGATGCACTATGCCGGGGGAGAAGATGACAACGTGCCGCCTGATTTAATTCGCAATGCGATTGCGCGGCAGCCTAAGCCAGGGTTTAAGGTATTTGAAAAATTCGATCATCGTTGTTGCTGGCAGGATGCGTGGCCTGAAGTGCTTGGATGGCTTGCCAGAGCAGAATGAATAACGCAGAACCAGAACCACCAGTGCCAGATTGTCATTCTTGTAAATTCGGATAATCTATTAGGTCAAATATCTCCTCTCCCTGCGGAAGAAAGTTGGGGGCAGGAAAAATAAAGCAAGGGCGTGGGGGGCTGTGCTAGCATCCAGTTTGGGTTAAATCACAGGCGGCGGTTGATAAAAGCGATATACATTTTTCAGGAGGAAGTATGCGTAACGAAATAATAGGACGTAAAGCGGCTGCGGGGAAATCTTGGTTGCGCGGGGCGGCGATGTCTGGGGTGATGTTGTCTCTGGTGGGTGTGCCGCAAGGGGCTGCGGCGGCAACGGCGGATACACAGTTTCAGCAATATATTATTGGTATTTGTGGGGGCACTATCACTCCGCCTCCAGGTGTCGTTTGGGATACGGTCAAATTGGCGGCAATGTGCCAAGCAACAGGGGGCGGTGCTGGCAATGGAGCCTCTATGTCCGTCAACCTCGGTACAGGCAATGCGGGTAATAGATCAGCCTTGCGCAATAAAGTCATCCGCAAGAGCCTGGATGAGGAAGCAGAAAAACCCAAAAAGAAGAAAGCGGCCAGCGCGGATGGTGGCGGATGGGGATTGTTGTTTGCCCCACAATATGGCAAAAGTAAGCGCATTGAAACTAACTTAGAAAATGGCTTTAACGCCGATTTAATGGGCTTGGGTATGGGCTTGGATTACCGCTTCTCTGATCGCTTTGTATTCGGGGCACTGGTAAGCCATGTTAAAGACGAAGCCACTTTTTTGAATAGCGCGGGCAAGCTCGATACCAAGAGTAATACCCTAACCCTATATGGCACTTGGCTGCCCACGGATAACTTCTCCGTTGATGGCTATCTGGGTTATGGGCAAATTAAGTTAGATAGCCAGCGCAAAGTTATTTTTAACACAATCAACGGTACTGCCAGCGGCAACACCACGGGCAAGCAAATCATGGGCGGCTTCTCCGCCAGCTACCAAAGGGATTTGGGGCGGGTGAACGTGTCGCCTTTTATTAATTTGAATAGCATTAAAACCACCTTCGATGGGTATAACGAAACAGGTACAACTCTGCTTGAACTGCACTTTAGCGAGCGCAAATCACTTTCCACGACTGGCAGTGTAGGCGCACGCGCCAGCACAGCGCATGGGTATCGGTGGGGCAGCTTGTCACCTTCAGTACGTGTTGCAGCGGTACATGAGTATCAAAACAATGCTGTGCCAATCAACACTGAATTGGTCATCACACCGGGTGCTGGATTTTTGGTGGCAACCGATTCCCCAGACCGCAATTATCTGAGCGCGGGCGCAGGTGTGGCGGCAGGGCTTAATAATGGGACACAGCTATTTTTCAACTATGAAGCACGCGTTAAAGATAAATTCTTGACAAGCTGGGCGGTGAGTGGCGGCGTATTGATGGAGTTTTAATTTCAGGGTGCAATCGTAAAGCTATAGCAATCAAAAATTGGAATCAAAATGAAAGCAAGTATTTTGTTGTTGAAGCCAAGCCTGCTTCTGCAATTACTTAAAGCCACTTTTTATACCCTGCTATGT
>JAKFXW010000082.1 GCA_021731185.1 Gallionellaceae bacterium | reverse complement strand
ATGTTGAGTGATCCGCAGAAGCGCGCGGCTTACGATCAATATGGCCATGCCGCAACCGATGCAGGAATGGGTGCAGGCGCAGGTGGCGGCGCAAGCGGTTTTGATTTTGCCGATATTTTTGGTGATATTTTTAGCGGCGGACAAGGGCGTAGTCGCAACAGCACGCACCGTGGCTCTGACCTGCGTTATAACCTGGAAATTACGCTGGAGCAGGCAGCACGCGGCACAGAAACGCAAATTCGTGTGCCGACCATGACTATATGCACCACCTGCAATGGCAGTGGCGCAAAAGCGGGCACCTCCCCTACCACCTGCACCACCTGTGCTGGGCAAGGCCAAGTGCGTATGCAGCAGGGATTTTTTTCCATTCAACAAACCTGTCCGCGCTGTCACGGCAACGGAAAAATAATCACCTCGCCCTGCGCCCCCTGTCATGGTGCGGGTCGCATCAAGCAACACAAAACGCTATCGGTAAAAATTCCGCCGGGCGTGGACAACGATGATCGTATTCGTTTGTCAGGTGAGGGCGAGCATGGCGAAAATGGGGGATCGCCCGGTGATTTATATGTCGTCATCCACATTACGCCACATGCAGTTTTCAAGCGCGACCATAACGACCTGCATTGTGAAATGCCCATCAGCTTTACTGTGGCCGCACTGGGTGGAGAGGTGGAAATTCCTACATTGGATGGTTCGGCACGCATTAAAATTCCGGCTGAAACACAATCTGGCAAAGTCTTCCGGCTGCGTGGCAAAGGAATTAAAGGCGTGCGTAGCCAAAGCTACGGCGACCTGCATTGCCACGTGATGATTGAAACGCCAGCCAATCTCACCGATAGACAAAAAGAAATATTGCGTGAGTTTGAAGGCATTTCAGAAGGCGATAGCGACCGACACAGCCCGCGAGCAAAATCATGGATGAATAAAGTGAAAGAGTTCTTCCAATAATTTCAGCAGCGCTGTTTATAAAAAACCGAAAGGTCATGATGCAGATTAAATCGTTAGGCCACGCTGTACTCAAAGTCAGAAATCTTGAGCGCTCGGTGCAATTTTATCGCGACCAACTCGGCATGAAAGAAGTGGCGCGCATTCAAAACATGATGGTGTTTTTTTCGCTCGGCGCGAATCATCATGACTTGGGCTTAATGCAAGTAGGAGATGCGGCTGAGACCCCTGCGCAACGCAGTGTCGGGCTGTATCACCTGGCGTTCAAAGTCGGCGACAGTCTGGACGAACTGCGCGCCTGCAAACAACACCTCGAACAAAATGGCATTCCCATCCTCGGCAGCAGCGATCATCACGTCAGCCAATCGCTCTATATTCAAGACCCGGACGGTATCGAAATCGAATTGTACGTCGATGCCGACCCGGCAATCTGGCGCGACAACCCCGCCGCATTGGCAACGGTCAAACCACTGAGGCTTTAAGGGTTAGGTCTCAACAAATAAATCTGAGATTTTTCACCGCCCCTAGGATTCTGACATGCAAAAAATTCCTTTAAGATTGTATGGCAGTAATTCCATTTCTAATTTAATAATGCCAGATTGTTCCCTCACCCTTTCTCCCTCTCCCGGAGGGAGAGGGAAGCAAAGTCCTTCTCCCTTCGGGAGAAGGGTTGGGATGAGGGAGCAAGATTAAGGGCTGAATAAATTAGAATTGGAATAAGCTACATCAACCTGAAGAGGTATCGCGTGGTTTGGCAATGGAAGTTGTACTACATGATGCATAATATCGAGAAGCTGACAAATCATGGTTATGCGAGATAAAGCTGAAACAGGTTTTCAGAATGGGGTTTTTATTCAGCTTTGTTAGACGACGAAGACCCACTCTATGGCACACAAGCAACACTGCCGGATATATATCAAGAACAATCAACAGCTTCTAGACTTCATGTGGGCGGACGTTTCTGCGGATGGAACGGTCGTAATGGGGTTGAGATTCAATGGCAATAGTGAAATTGAGCTTGTTCTTGACAAAGAACTCGGAGAACTGCGGCCTCCGCAAGTCATAACTACTCAAGTTGTTGGTCCACTGAAGTTAAGCTTTCATGCAACGGGACATTACAAACTAACCGCTCGTATGGGCAAAGAAAACGATTCAATGGACCGCGCTACGGTTGTTGGCCCAAAACTGTCGGACATCGATGAACCAAGACGGATGGCTGAGATACTTTTACCTCTTGACTTACCGGTCGCCACTAAACAATTTACCGAGAACGATATTGCTCTGGATATCACGACGGCTCCACCAGGACCGTTACGCTGCGTAATTTCTTGCATGTCGAAAACGCACTTTGAGCGCATCATGGTGGCACACACCAGATTCGTAGATACCTCAATATGGGAGTGCAACCACGCGCTTGAAACTGGGGAGCAGGTATGGTCTTGGGTTATGCGCCGCTCGGCGACTGACACAGAATATCCAAATAGGTTTTTGGTTTTCTTGGCGGGAGATATTAAATGGGGTCAACAACAAAACATCGTCATCTAACGAATAAGATTAGGTTGTGATCACGTAGCGAACCACAATTTGAACCGTTTGTTGGACAAGCCCGATCTCGATGCGAGTTTTATATAGAAATATCTCTCTGGCCTGCGCGGCTTTACTTTCCTTCATCCGCCCCCGATCCAACCTTCATCATCGCCGTTGTAGCAACGCTTCCATGCCCAAGATAATTTTATTCAACAAGCCGTTTAACGTGCTCACTCAATTCAGGCCGGAAGGTGACAGGCTGACCTTAGCGCATTTTTTTACGGACCAAAGTTTGCGTGTTGCTGGGCGGCTGGATAGGGATTCCGAAGGGTTACTATTGCTGACCGATGACGGAATTTTGAATGCAAAAATTACGCAGCCAGCGCACAAGCAACTCAAAATTTATTTGACACAGGTGGAAGGTGTGCCAACCGAAACATCACTGCAATCGTTACGCGAGGGCGTGCTATTGAATGATGGGATGACCCTGCCCGCGCAGATTCGGCAGATTGATGAACCGCAGCTTTGGGCGCGCACCCCTGCAATTCGCTACCGTGCAAATTTACCAACCTCATGGCTGGAAATTGGAATTACTGAAGGCCGCAATCGTCAGGTGCGACGGATGACTGCGGCGGTAGGTCATCCCACCTTACGTTTGATCCGCGTACAAATTGGTGAATACAAACTGGGAAATTTACAACCCGGAGAATTTCGCAACACCGGGTAGCCCGCGTTTTATGCGTAGCTTGTCACCGCATATCTACTCTCTAACTGACTGCTAATTCCAGTTTCCGATAAAAAGGAGCACAAGGCGGCAAGGATGAGGCGACGAAGACAGTACATTTGAGTACAGCTAGGAGCCGAAGACGAAGGTAACACAGTGATCGTTTTTATCGGGAATTGGAATAATTATTTTCTGTGCAATATCAGCAAGGATAA
>JAKFXW010000152.1 GCA_021731185.1 Gallionellaceae bacterium | reverse complement strand
CTGAATAGCGCAATTTCGCGTGCTTTCTTTTCATCAGTCAAAATTAATACGCTTTCACCTGCCACGGGCACGGCTGATAAGCCCTGAATTTCAACCGGGATAGAAGGGCCGGCCTCATCAATGGCATTGCCATTTTCATCCAGCATGGCGCGCACCCGCCCAAATACGGCACCGACCAACATCGCATCGCCGCGCTTTAATGTTCCAGACTGCACCAGAATGGAAGCAACAGGCCCTTTACCTTTATCCAACCTTGCTTCAATAACGATTCCTTTCGCTAAACTCAGCTTAGGTGCGGTGAGTTGCAGCACTTCGGCTTGCAGTAAAATACTTTCCAGCAGCGTATCAATACCCTGACCAGACTTGGCCGACACCTCGACAAACATGGTATCGCCGCCCCAGTCTTCCGGCACGACCCCTTCCGCTACCAGCTCTTGTCTGACACGCTCAGAGTTTGCGCCCTGTTTATCAATTTTAGTAATCGCCACTACAATCGGCACACTCGCAGCCTTGGCATGATGTATTGCTTCTTTAGTTTGCGGCATCACACCGTCATCTGCTGCCACGACCAAAATAACAATATCGGTCACCTGTGCGCCGCGTGCGCGCATGGCTGTAAACGCTTCGTGACCCGGCGTATCCAAAAAGGTAATCATGCCGCGTGGCGTGTTTACATGATATGCGCCGATGTGTTGGGTAATTCCACCCGCTTCACCACTGGCTACCCGAGTACGACGAATAAAATCCAACAGTGATGTTTTACCATGATCGACATGACCCATCACCGTAACTACAGGCGCGCGTGGCTCCAGTGGAACATTTTTCTGCCCTTCCAACTCAGACAAAAAGCTGCCGGGATCATCTGCCAGAGCGGGCTTAGCAATATGCCCCAACTCTTCCACAACAATCATTGCTGTTTCCTGATCCAGCACTTGGTTAATCGTCACCAATGAACCCAAGCCCATCAACGCCTTGATTACCTCAATCGCCTTAAGCGACATTTTCTGCGCAAGCTCAGCAACGGTGATGCTTTCCGGAACGATCACCTCATGCACGACTGGTTCTGTGGGCAAAGAAAAAGCGTGTTGTGCAACCTCCGCATGCTTGGCATGCTTATCGTGATTCCTGGGGCCAACCCGCGCTCTACCGCCAGTCCAGCCTGCCAGGCGGGTGTCAGAAGGTGCAACGATACGTTTCTTCTGCCCTAGCTCACCTCGCGCCATATCCTTGTGAATAGTCTTGGCTTTACCTTTTTCCGGAACAATAGTTTTGACCACTTTCTTAGGGGCAGGCCTAATCACCTTATCGCCGATTTGAGGCGCAGGTCTGTGCAATGTACCCTCGGCCAAATTAGGTCTGGCCATAACAGGCTCTACAGCAACTGCTGCAGGTGTTTCAGGCACTACGGCTGGTTTCTCAGACTCGACAATTACGACCGGTGATGGAGGGGCGGCGGCATGGCGTTTACTTCTCTCAACTTTAACCTTCACTTCGGCAGCCTGACGCGCTGCTAACTCAGCCTGACTACGCGCTTCCAGTTCGCGTGCGGCACGTCTCTCTTCAGCCAAAATTTTAGTTTTTGATGCGGCCTTAACGACTGGTGCGGCTGGCACATTGTCCCCTTGTGGGGCTGCGATCTCGGTAGGTGGCGGAATCGGTGCAATGGTGCGCTTCTTACGCACTTCAACCTGAATGGTGCGAGGCTTGCCGGTACTATCTGCTTTCTTTATTTCAGTCGTTTCACGACGGGTTAAAGTAATTTTCTTACTCGCTGGCGCAATCCCGTGAGAAATGCGCAAATGCTCCAATAGTTGTGCCTTATCCTGCTCTGAAATGGAATCTGCTTCACCCTTTTTGGAGACACCCGCTGCCCGCAGTTGTTCAAGTAACAATTCTGCTGGTAAATTCAGATCACCTGCAAGCTGCGCTACATTCATTTTTCCCATCACAACCACCCTATTGGCGACTCATCGCACTCAATACATACAACATACTGGCAAAAACTTAACACTCAGATAAAAAACTCGGCGCTAGACAAACCCCAAATCAAACAAACCCAAGATCAAACAAACCAAGGCGCACGCGCCGTCATAATCAATTGATTAGCGCGTTCAGCAGCCATCCCTGTTAGTTCAACCAACTCATCTTCAGCCAAGTCAGCCAGTTGATCCTGCGTACCCACACCCTTGCTGGCTAAAGCCCGCGCTGTTTCTTCATCCATGCCTTCCAGCTTGAGCAAGTCTTCGATGTTATGCCCTACCTGTTCTTCACTTGCAATCGCAGCGATCAGTAAAGCATTGCGTGCGCGGCTACGTAATTCGTTGACCGTTGCTTCATCCAGCGATTCGATTTCCAGCATTTCTTCCAGCGGCACGTAAGCTACTTCTTCCAGTGTATTAAATCCTTCCTGCACCAGAATATCTGCCACCTCTTCATCCACGTCCAACTTGTTCATGAACAAATCACGCACCTTGGAAAATTCCTGCTCATTCTTCTGACCCGATTCCTCCACGGTCATGATGTTGAGCTCCCATCCGGTCAATTCACTGGCTAAGCGCACATTCTGACCATTACGACCAATGGCCTGCGCCAGATTTTCTTCTTCGACCACCACATCCATGCAATGCTTATCTTCATCTACCACAATGCTGGTCACATCTGCCGGAGCCAAAGCGTTAATTACAGCTGTGGCAGGATCATCTGACCACATTACAATATCTACACGCTCGCCCGCCAATTCATTGGTTACCGCCTGCACGCGCGAACCACGCATTCCAACGAAGGTACCTATCGGATCAATACGCTTATCATGCGAGCGCACTGCAATTTTGGCACGCACGCCCGGATCACGCGCAGCACTGACAATTTCCAGCAACCCTTCTTCCATCTCTGGCACTTCCAGTTCAAACAGCTTAACTAAAAACTCCGGCGTAATGCGGGACAAAATAATCTGTGCGCCACGCACACTGCGATCCACACGCATAAAATAAGCGCGCACGCGATCCCCCGAGCGAATGTTTTCCTTGGGGATCATCTGATCGCGTGGCAGCAATGCTTCAATCTTGCCAAACTCTACAATGGCGTTGCCGCGCTCTAAACGCTTTACCGTACCAGAGACCAAGTGTTCATTTCGTTCCATGAAATCATGCAGTATCTGCTCTCGCTCTGCATCGCGTATGCGTTGAAAAATAACTTGCTTGGCAGCTTGCGCGCCTATGCGTCCAAAGTCGATAGACTCCAGTGGCTCTTCAATAAACTCACCTATCTGAATTTCCGGATTACTCTTTTGCGCCTCACTTAACTTGATATGCAAGTCGGGCGTTTCAAAAGTCTCGTCATCCATAACCTCCCAACAACGATACGATTGATACTCGCCGGTATCGCGGTCAATTTTGACGCGCGTGTCTGACTCTTCTGAAAATCGCTTCTTGGTGGCCG
>JAKFXW010000209.1 GCA_021731185.1 Gallionellaceae bacterium | reverse complement strand
AACGGCGCAACACGTTTGACGTTACGCTTAGTTACTAGTGAAAAAACACGCGCCCAGTGGCCGCATCACTGCACCTTGGAGTTGACCGTAATCGTTGGCGCAACCTTGCGTATGGAAATGACCACCACGAATAACAGCACGGAAGATTTCATCATCGGCGAAGCCTTGCATACTTATTTCAAAATTAGCGACATCGGCGCAGTGCAAGTGACCGGTTTAGAAGGCTGCGAGTATTGGGATAAAGTTGGCGGTAGCGTACTCAAAAAACAAGCTGGTGCAATTCAATTTTCCGGCGAGACCGACCGCGTGTACATCAACACTGCGGCGACTTGCGTGATCGAAGATAAAAAATTAAATCGCCGCATTCACATTGCAAAATCTGGCAGTAACGCCACCGTAGTTTGGACACCGTGGACGGAGAAAGCTAATAAAATGGGTGATATGGGACAGTTCGATGGCTGGCGCGAAATGCTGTGCGTGGAGTC
Source organism: Gallionellaceae bacterium (assembly GCA_021731185.1). Classification (GTDB taxonomy): domain Bacteria; phylum Pseudomonadota; class Gammaproteobacteria; order Burkholderiales; family Gallionellaceae; genus Nitrotoga. Next base: position 2,986 of record JAKFXW010000209.1, on the reverse strand, counting down.
CGCCAATGCAATTGAAAATGTGGTGAAGGTTAAGGCGGGGGTGCGGCATACCTTGATTGTCGAGTATCGTGCGGAGGGGATTTGAATTCAGTGATTTTTTAATCTGATGATATTATTGCCCGATCATCTGCACCATAAGGTATGGCGTTTTTGGAACTTGCTTTCAGCTTTAAGTTACGCAGCCTGAAAATTGAAAATTTGTCTTGTTCAAAGTGATAATGAGAAGTGCCTTATGAAATACAGTCGTATATTTTTATGCCAACTTCAAAAAAAAGCCGGAACAAGTCCGGCTTTTTAGCTTCTACGAAGCGCAGATAAGATGAATTAAGATTTCATTATCTTGCTTTTTTTAAAATAGCTTAGGGCTTAGAAGTAGAAGTTTGCACTGAAAGCAAATGAGGTGGTGCCAATATTTGATATATCAATTGTTGTTGTAGGTGTAACATCAATGGATGTAGATGTATAACCCAAACCTACGCGGCCTTCGACACTGAATTGCTTGCCTACAAAGTACTCGGCACCCGCTTCAGCACCAATTCCAAATTCAGAAACGGTGCTATCTTGTGTTGATTTATAATCAACGCGCCCACCCACGAATGGTGCAAATTCGCCCATTGTAAAATACTTTCTGACTCCACCCATTAAACCGACATCAGTACCTTGCGCATCTCCACCAGCAATTGCCAAGCCGAAGCCACCAAGAACGGCCATATTGTTATCGATCAAATACTTTCCCTCGACAACAAAATCACTCCCAGTAACCGGTATGCTGAGTCCCATGCTACCTTTGTTCAGGCTATTAGCTGCTGCTAGCACACTCCCTGTAGCCATTGCTAATACCAACGCTGCACTCGCCAAGACAATTTTCTTCATTTTTTAGCTCCCTAATTTTAAAATTGATTACGCCCGAAAACAGCAGGCAAACATTTACTCTCTCCCCTGCTAGATGCACGCAGCATGAAAGCGTGCGTATTTTCAATAGAACAAGCATAAAAGTCAATGCATTGTTCTTCCTCAACACATTATCAACCGTTCCATTTTAAATTTGACCCTACCTGCACACTTATAAAGAAAGCAATAAATGACGACAGCCGTGCAATTGAACACGCAATTTGGCGTCCAGGATCAACTATTTTTTCGTGAAAACACCCCCGTAAAGGGGACACCGCCAGACACTCGCCCTGCGGGCGGTCTTGGCGCAGCCAGCGGTTTGATTATCGCAGAAATTAACAATCGACAGGCCAGCGCGTCGCTGTGTTTGCAGGGCGCGCATGAATCTAACACTACTTTCCCCGGCCACGGCTATGCCCGCACCGTGCCGTGGCAGGTAGTGGAATCCAGTACAGAAATTAACGGCGCAACACGTTTGACGTTACGCTTAGTTACCAGTATATAAATCCATTAATTACGAAACATAATGACGAGCCATTTCCGTGTCTGCATCCTGCCGGGTAAACTTCCACTCGATGCCACGTTGTTCCGTTATCCCATGCGTATACAGGACATGCGAAATTTCGGTTTAGTGCGGTGCTATTTCAGGGGAAAGATTTGCAGGATGATTGATACTGATTTCAGAAATATTGTTGGGCTTCATTTCGTTCAGCCCAACCCGCCGTGCTATAGGCTCACCAGCAGCTCTGCTCACCAGTAGGCGTACTGATAAGTTAGTCCGATAATTACATTCATGTCAGATTTCTTTTTACCGGCTTCTGGGAATTGATTGTAGCGATAGTCCACCTCGACATTAGCCGAGATGCTATCTAAGAGCGGGATGCGAATACCTTGTTCCGTACGTAGTATGACTGAGTTGTTGTCGCTAATATAATATCCCTCTTGCCGATGGAACACTTGGAGCCGTTTCGAGGCAGCTACCCAATCGAGTCCCATTGCCCAGCGCCCAGCCGCATTACGCTTGTCTTCACCAAGTTTTACATCCTGATTAAAATAAGAAATGCCTGCCTCGGTGAAGAGGCTGATCTGCCTGTTATCAAAGAACTGATATCCCATGCCAAGACCCTCGGTATTGCGCAGGTTGAGATTGGCAAATGTATCCTGCTCGGTAAGAGACTGCGCGTAAGTATAAATTTTATCTCGTGCAAAAAAGTCATATTTCAAACTGCCGGAGGAATTGCGGGCGGTCGTTTCCCCGTTGGCTTGGCCATGGTTATATTGCGCATCCACTGTGAAGCGGTGCTTCCGTGTCCTTACCTTAAACCGGGTCGCCACATTAAGCGCCTGCGTGTCCGTGTTGCCGTTATTGAAGCTGCCACCCAGATTGAAAAGTCCGGAATAAGTTGACGGGTTGACTGATAACAGTTGATCCAAAGGAATCGGGCCCGATTTTCCAAGGAGCAAGCCCTCGATCTGAAAACTTCCACTCTCGGGACAGCTGATTCTCCCGATGAGAAATTCGTTGTCCTTAAGCTCTGCGGATAAGCTGCGTTCCGTGCTGATGCAGTCAACCTCCAGCCAGGAAATATTAAGCACTTCGCCTATATAGGTTGCCTTAAAAATGAGCATATCTTTTTCCACTCTGACAATTTCGCCCGTAAGACGATCGCCATTTTTCATCCGGATTTCGTCTGCGGCGGCGGACTGCGACATAATTGCAAGCAACATCGCTGCGAACACTATGGGAGACATTAAGGACATACTGAACTTACCCATTAATTTAGCAGCATAGTATGGTAGGTTGGGCTGAATGAAATGAAGCCCAACAATCGGGGCGTAGCACTAATCAGGATGTGTCATCTTTCCAGCCTGCACCCACTGCTCAAATTCCGCCTCCGTGACAAATCCCGACTCTAATGCCGCTTGTTTGAGCGTGCTGCCATTTTGGTGTGCGTGCTTGGCAATTTTGGCGGCACGGTCGTAGCCGATGTGCGGGGTGAGGGCGGTGACCAGCATCAGCGACTGATTGAGCAATTCGCTGATACGCGCGCGATTCGGTTGAATGCCTTGCACACAATGCTCATTAAAACTTTCC
>JAKFXW010000193.1 GCA_021731185.1 Gallionellaceae bacterium | reverse complement strand
CTTCCGTGAGTGCGCCGATCGCTGCATTTAATTGCAACAAGCTATATAAATAAGCGTATTGCGCCTGCGCTAAATCACGTCGGGTGGCATACAATTGCTGTTGTGCATTCAGCACGTCCAGATTAGTGCGCACCCCGGCGGATTGCCCAAGCTTACTTGCTTCCAGCAAACTTTCACTGGACTTCAATGCTTGCTGCAATGCCTGCACTTGCGCTACCCCGCTCCCCACACCCAAAAATGCCTGCTGAGTATGCACGGTGAGATTGCGCTGCGCTGCGGATAAATCATCACGGATACGATCATAATTGGCTTCTGCTTCACGCCATTTAGACTGAGTGTTGCCACCCTGAAATAACGGCATGTTTAATTGCACCCCCACAGAAGTTGCACGGGTATTACTGCCCAGCGGAGCATCGGAAAATTTTTTAGCATAATTTGCCACCAGATCCAATGTAGGAAAATGCCCATCCCGGTTACGAGTACGATCTTTTTTAGCTAACTCAACAGAAATTTTTGCAATATTCAAGAGTGGATTGTTCCTTTGGGCTTTGTCCAGCCAAAATTGCATGTCGGGCGGTTGCGGCGGCTCCAGCTTAAATTGCTGCCCCAACTTATTTGGGGTGCTCGGCACTTGCAAAGTAGTGAGGGGTGCATTAACCATCTGCTGTAAAGCGGTGCGCTTGGCCGCTAAATTACTGTTCGCCACGATGGCCTGTGCGTTAACTAAATCAAGCCTTGCCTGCGCCTCATATACATCTGTGATGGTGGCACTGCCTGCATTAAAAAGTTCCTTTGCTTGATGTAGCTGCCCGATAATGGCAGCCTTTTGCGCCTCGCTCGACTGCACATTTTCCTGTGCAATTAATACATCAAAATACGCCTGCGCCACACGTAAAATTAATTCCTGTTCGGCATTTTTTAGTTGTTCCTCACTTTGTGCGACTTGCAAATCGGCAATGCCGTATGCGTGCCAATTTTGTTGACGAAATAGCGGCTGGATCAGATTAATGCCATAGCCATGCGTGTTATAGCGCGCATCGTTGGCGGGGAACACTGAAAAGTTTGGAAATTGAGTCGATGCGTCGTTGAAAGCGGTATTTGCTGTCAGGTTGATCGAAGGTAAAAGCAATGCCCGCCCTTGCGTTAACTTTTCTCGCCCGGCGCGATTCGCAGCTCGTGCCGAGCTGATAACAGCATCATGCTCCAGTGCCGCACGATAGATTTGCAGCAGGTCTGTGGCATGACTGAGACTGGAAAGTACAATGCAGAAAAAACTTAATAAGAGCAGGGTAAACAGGCGAAATTTGTTAGGAGTCATGATTGTTCCGGCATCTAACGAGGCTGTAAAAAACTGCTTGTGGTGTTGAGCATATCATTTTTTTGGGCCTTCCAACTCTACTCTCAACACATTAATAGTCGATTGCAGCGCGGTTTAAAAAGTCGAATATTTTTCATCGGTAACCTATCTTTTTTCAAATAGTGTTTCTACAGCGTCAACGTCAAATTAAGGAGCACGCCGCTTTTGACGCGTCCTGTTTGATTGTTGGGTTGGTCTCAAAGCTACAGAGCGATGGCCACCGCTGCTTGGCATCCGATAAAACAGAATTGATTTCATTTGCAGTGCGCGTTGAATCTGATTAGAAAATAAGAAACTTGAAGCCCATCAGTATCAAAACTATTCCGCCGAAAATTTCCGCTTTGCTTTCAAGCCAGGTACCGCTGTTCTTACCAACGAAAACGCCGACCACGCTGAACGCATCTGATTTAATGGCATAGTCAGATATTTTTTGGCTCACTGAATAGCCCAACAAAAAGATTGGCCAGCAAGATAGTTATAACAAGCAGCAATCCACCTACACCAATATAGGTAAGAACTCTGTCACCGGGTGAGCATGTGCCGCCTTTCTGCCTATGGATGGTGCAACAATAAACATTGTAAGCCACGCGAACGGATACAGGCTGCCAAGACTAATCAATATTGCTGTGATCGGCTTCAGAGACTGCTTAATGTTGGACGCTGAAACAAGCAGCAGTAAACCGATAGAGAAAGCAGCTATGCCTGTGGCGTGAAAATGCGCTCGTTGGGCATAACGCTATATCTTTTCAGGGCTATCCGCATCATGCAGTTCCGGGTGTACAGCGATCCCCTGAGCAATATAATGTTCAAACATCAACTTAATAGAAGGAGAAGTTAACCAGTGCACACGGAGTAACAGACGGCATTCTTGCTATTGTTCTTTACGGAGTACATCAGATTGTCGGCCATCTTAATCAATTCATCGACCGTCTGCCGCGTGTCGTTGCACGTTAGCACACCAATGGAGAACGTAACGGGCCAATTGTTCTTTTGCATTTCAAGCAGAAGGTTCCGATGAAAATTGGCAATAGTTTTTCGCGCCGGTTCTAATCCGGTTTCTGTCAATAGAAATACGAACTCATCGCCGCCTAAGCGCGCGACGAAATCTGTTTTTCTCAACAGACTGTTAGCGCATTGAACCACTGTGCAGAGAACCTTATCGCCCGCGCTGTGACCAAATAGATCATTAACCGTCTTGAAGTTATCGATGTCAAGATAGGCTATGGTAAAGGGGCGTTTGTATCTACTAGAGCGATCAATCTCCCCTTGCACCAACTCATAGAAATGCCGCGCATTTGCTGCGCCCGTCAAATAGTCGGTGCGAGCCAACTCCATTTCACGCTCTACTGCTTTTTTTAATGCCGCCTCATTCTGTTTCCGTTCGGTGATGTCACGAACAACGCACAGCGCATATAAGGTTCTGTCTATTTCTATCGGCCTTAGCATGATGTCAACCGGAAATTCACTGGCATCCTTGCGTTGTCCGTTCAGTTCCATACCGCTGCCCATTGGACGCATCCTTGGATTGGCGAAATACCCTTCGATGTGTCCAGCGTGAATTGCTCGTTTTGTTTCAGGCAACAGAAACTGTACTGATCGGTTTTTTAACTCATCAGGTCGATACTGGAACATGGTCTCAGCCTGTAAGTTTGCCAGCATAATTGTCCCTGTACGATTAACGACCATTGCCGCATCAGGAATCGTTTCAAGAAATTGAGCGTAAGCGTCAAAGGTGAATGGCATGGGGGCGTTGATGGCGGCGTGTATGTAGCTCTCAATAAACTATACATAGCGTCATAAATTGTAGCGAGCGGATGAAGGGCAAGGCGTGCGGCGCACAAGAGCCGGAGTGTACATAGACGTACATGAGGACTCCGAGCACCGCGCTGACAATTCCGCATACGGCTTGCCGAATAGCGGATTGCGTGCCTTTGGTGCGACACAGCCATTCATTCGCACAGTAGATTTATGTCGCTATGGATAACAATTAAAATGTAAATCGGTCGGGCTGAAGCGCGTTTTGTAGCGGTGCAACAACTGTTTCAAATAGCGTGACATATTCAAATTGATCGGGCGCAATACGGGTAACCAAGCGCGCTTTCATCGCCGGAGCATCTCCT
>JAKFXW010000223.1 GCA_021731185.1 Gallionellaceae bacterium | reverse complement strand
TAAAATCAGGAAAATCGCGCCCTCTTTGGAATCGGTTCGGCCAATTCGGTGATATAGCTCAGGTGGTTAGAGCGCAGCACTCATAACGCTGAGGTCGGTGGTTCAAATCCACCTATCACCACCAAATACCCCTCCAAAGCAATCTAGGGAAGTCTACGAATCCAGTATGAATAAACGAATTCATGGCTTTTTTAGTCCGAAGAAGTTCATCCTCGTCTGTTGGTATCCAGTCCTAATTGTTGGTGTTTTTGTTGGTATCTGGTGTGGTGGCTTCACCTGATACCAACAAAGTGGACAAAAATGGCACTGACTGACATGGAAGTGAAAAAGGCGAAGGCAACCGACAAGCCCGTGAAGCTTACGGATGGCGGCGGCCTGTTTCTGCTGGTGCAACCCAACGGCGCGAAGTATTGGCGGCTTGCTTATCGTTTCGCTGGCAAACAAAAGACGCTGGCGCTCGGAGTTTATCCTGACGTGCCATTAGTTGGATATTGGCACGATCCGAAAACAAAAAAAGTTTGGGTCAAGGGTGCGCGTGAACAGCGCGAAGATGCCCGCAAGCTGCTGGCAAACGATACCGACCCCGGCGCGGTGAAGCAGGCTCAAAAGGCCGCGAAAGGCGAACAGGTAGCAAACAGCTTTGAAGCAATCGCCCGCGAGTGGTTTGTGCGCCATTCGCCTAACTGGAAAGAAAACCATTCAAGCAAAATCATTGTCAGACTGGAAAACGATGTTTTCCCGTGGATCGGTGCGCGGCCTATTGACGAGATTGCCGCGCCCGCATTGCTTGCAGCGATACGCCGAATAGAGAGCCGTGGCGCACTGGAAACCGCACACCGCGCCCTTGCCTGTTGCGGGCAAGTGTTTCGCTATGCCGTGGTAACCGGACGCGCTGAGCGTGATCCTACGGGCGACCTACGCGGCGCACTTCCCCCGGTTAAAAAAGACAAGCACTTTGCATTAATAATCACATTTCACCATCGTATAAGGCTTGTATGTCAATTTCGTGACAGCCCTGGATGAAATAGTTTTGTTACAATTGGCCGCTATAATTCGGTATATTTTTTCGGAAATTTCACTACCATAAGCTGTCTTGGAATTGTGAAACCGGGTATTGATGGCGGACATGTGAATATGAAAATTGAAAACAGCACGCTTGCAGCAGTTGATCTGGGATCGAACAGCTTTCGCCTGCAAATTGCCCGCATAGCGGACGGCCAGATTTATCCGCTGGACTCGCTCAAGGAAACCGTGCGGCTCGCCGCCGGATTGACAGATGACAGGCTGCTTGATGAAGCAGCACAATTGCGGGCGCTGGCGGCCCTCAGTCGTTTCAGCGAGCGCTTGCGGAGGTTTCCTGTGAATGCAGTGCGCGCCGTGGGCACCAATACCTTGCGGGTAGCAAAAAATTCAGATGCATTTTTGCGGAAAGCCGAAGCCACCCTGGGTTTTTCCATAGAAATTATTGCCGGGCGGGAGGAAGCCCGGCTAATATATTTGGGAGCCGCCCATAGCTTACCGCCGTCAACAGAAAAGCGCCTGGTAATTGATATTGGCGGGGGCTCTACAGAACTTATTATTGGTAATGGTTTGGAGTCCCTGCTGACCGAAAGCTTGTACATGGGTTGTGTCGGCTACAGCGCCAAATTTTTTCCCGACGGTAAAATCGACAAGCGTAGCCTTGAGCGCGCAGAATTGTCCGCGCGCAATGAATTGCAGATATTGGTACGGAAATTTACGGCTGCCGGTTGGAGCGAGGTTGCCGGCTCATCAGGGACGATCAAAGCCCTTGTTACCCTGATTCAATTGAATGGCTTCAGCAATGACGGCATTACGGCGGACGGACTAAAATTATTGCGGGCCGCCCTGCTTAAGGCGGGTGATTGCAACCGTTTGCAACTGGCCGGAATGCGTCCCGACCGCGCCCCCGTCTTGGCTGGCGGCTTCGCCATTCTATCGGCGATTTTTGCCGAACTCGGTCTAACGCGGATGATTTATGCGCCCGGCGCATTGCGTGAAGGTGTGCTCTATGATTTGATCGGTCGTGCGCATCATCACGATATGCGCGAGGTCACGGTAGACCAGTTCATGCGCCGCTACCATGTCGATGCGAATCATGCAAAGCGCGTGGCAACTCTTTCCTGTAAATTGTTCCAGCAGGTTGCCATTGAAAACCCGGACGATTTGCTGATTTTGAAATGGGCGGCAAAACTGCATGAAATTGGCCTATCCATTGCCTATCGAAGCTACCATAAGCACTCCGCGTATATTGTTCAGAATGCAGATATGCCGGGCTTTTCCCAGATGGAACAAGTTCAACTGAGCCAGTTGCTGCTTGCGCATCGTGGCAAACTGAGCAAAATGGCGCAGTTACTGTCACTACCCAAGGGGCGCACATTGATTTTCTGCTTGCGTTTGTCCACACTGTTTTATCGCAGCCATAACCAAATTGTTTTGCCCGAAATAGTTTGCCGATCCGTGCCGCGCGGTTTTGAGCTGCTTCTTGACGCAGAATGGCTGGCTACCAACTCACTTACCGCAACCGCATTATCTGACGAAGCTGCGGAATGGGAAGCATCTGGCCACACGCTTGTGCTTAAAACCCAGGAATTCGTCCCCGTCATACAGCAGTAATTTCCGTGACATCGATTTAATCGAAATCGGAATTAAAGGGCACCTCTAAAAATTCAAAATCCTAAGCCAGGCAAGGCGCGAAATAAATTTTAGCGCGCCGCATATGTTTGATATGTAAGCGTTAAAATTTATTGAGCAACACAGCATCGCGACGGAGTTTGGATTTTTAGAGATGCCTAAAGAAGATCGGGGGAGATGACTGCTCGTAACACTGTTTGATGCTCGCCCCCGCGTATCCGGTAATTCATCCACCATATATCGGCTTTCTTGATGCTCCAGTCGGCTTCGACACCTGCCAGCAGCCATGCCGCAACCCGGCCCAGTACTGGTTGATGGCCAACGACAATCACCGCACTTTCATTGTCTGGCCACCCGGCAGTATTGAGAATATCCGCAACAGTAGCACCCGGCGCCAGCGCCTCCAATATCGTAAATGGCAATTGCAATGTCTCTGCGGTTTGCCGAGTGCGTACCGCCGGGCTTGCCAGGATGCGGAAATTTTCTGGAAGATGTGGCGCCAGCCATTTGGCCACACACTGTGCGTCTTTTAGCCCCCGCTTAGTGAGCTTACGTTCCAGATCGGGCATTCCCTCTTCGGCATCGGCATGTCGCCATAAAATCAAATCCATCGTACCCCCCAAAAAATTGCCCACTCAAATTGAAGTGGGTTGCGCACCTGAATAGTGGTTTGACGTGCATCTTGCAAATAACAGTATAAACTGTATATACTGTTTCAGTTGTTCAAAATTTATTGATTTTTCTTAAGGAGAATATACATGTCAGCCTCGAAATCTGTCCACAACGCCACAGACGAAAAATCCACTTTAGAAAGCGCCCGCAAAGTTGCCCCCAAGATAATGCCGAAAAATGGGATAAAGCCGAAAAATGTGGCGTCGAAGCCCAAG
>JAKFXW010000100.1 GCA_021731185.1 Gallionellaceae bacterium | reverse complement strand
GTGTACCACAACAAATTAGGGGTCGCGAATGACATGCAAAGCCGAGTCACCAGAGTGCGTTTAGGAGCAGAAGTGATCGGCAGATGGTTGGGCGGTGATTCTCTTAGCAAGCAAGCGGGCTTAGCTGCGGGACTTGCCAAAGCAGACTTGCTTACTGATATGGTTGGTGAGTTCCCTGAACTACAAGGCATCATGGGGCGTTATTACGCAGAACATGAAGGAAAAGATTTGATGCAGTTACCTGGTATTTTTCCTCAAAAAACTTACTACGAAAAATATTTTTCTAGCGATATTCCTTTCGCCATCGAAGATCATTACAAACCACGTTTTGCGGGCGACGAATTGCCGCGCAATCAGGTGGGAGTTGTCGTTGCACTCGCGGATAAATTTGAGACGTTAGTAGGCATGTTTGGAATTGGAGAAAAGCCAACTGGAGACAAAGATCCATTTGCTTTGCGCCGCCAAGCTTTGGGAGTAATTCGGATACTTACAGAACTCCATATCCCTTTGGAGTTATCTAAATTGATAGAAAATGCTCGTGCCATGCTGCAAGATGATGGTTTAGCGGGATCTGCTGCTGCAGTTCATTTTAACAAGGCTCTGCAGCGGGTTAGGGAAAATGCCGATGTTTCAGCAATGACCGTCAAAATACCAAGCTTGAGTTTTGAAAAAAACTGGCTTGATGATTTGCAGCAATTTATTTTTGATCGATTTAGTGGGTTGCTGCGTGAGCAGGGCTATACCGCACAGGAAGTTGATGCAGTATTATCCCAACGTCCCCAGCTATTGGCTGACGTGCCTAAACGTCTTGCTGCGGTACGCGTTTTTGCTGCGTTGCCCGAAGCCGCAGCTCTGGTCGCCGCCAACAAACGTGTGGGTAATATCCTCAAGAAAGTGGAGGGTGATTTTGCCCTTCGACAAGCTCAGGGCGAACGGATTGAAGTTAACGCTACGCTGTTGCAAGAACTTGCCGAGCAGGCGTTGCATCAGGCGTTGAGCAAAATCGCACCCAAGGCAGACGCGGCGTTCAAGGCAGGTGACTACACGGGTTCGTTACAAGCTTTGGCGGCATTGCGTGAGCCAGTGGATGCCTTCTTCGACAACGTGATGGTGAATGCAGAAGATTTGGCGTTGCGCGCTAATCGCCTCGCGTTGTTGTCACAATTGCAGCAAGCAATGAACCGCGTGGCCGATATTTCCAAGCTGGCAGCATGAGTGCGTTCGTCATCACAACTTTAACTTTCTATTTTTCATAGGCAGCAAGCATGGTCTTTTTGCGTTCTCTGATTTATTTTTTATTGCAAGTTGTGATCACGCCAATTTTTACGTTGATCGCGATACTCTCTTTCCCCTTGCATCCCGTCACGCGCTACAAACTTATTTCGGGTTGGGCACTGACTATGTTGTGGTTGATGCGAGTGATATGCGGTATTCGTATGCAGGTGCGTGGCGCGGAAAATATTCCGCAGCAGCCGTGCATCGTGTTGTGCAAACATCAGTCGGCATGGGAAACGATGGCCTTGCAAAAAGTATTTCCGCCGCAGGTGTGGGTGCTGAAACGCGAATTATTGCTCGTGCCATTTTTTGGTTGGGGACTGGCAATGACCAGCCCGATTGCGATTAAGCGCAGCGATGGCAAGGGCGCAGTGAAACAATTATTGCAGCAGGGTAAACTACGCATGGCACTGGGATTTTGCGTGGTGATTTTTCCGGAGGGCACGCGCATTCCTTACGGGCAACGCGGCAAGTATAAAATTGGCGGCGCGCTACTCGCCGCATCCAGTGGTGCACCCGTCGTACCTGTAGCGCACAATGCCGGCAAGTTGTGGCCCAAAAATTCTTTTCTAAAACATCCAGGGGTGATTACCATGAGCATCGGCGTACCGATTGATCCTGCCGGACTCAAGGCTGAAGAAATTAATCAGCGTGTTGAGGATTGGATTGAAATGGAAGTCACGCAACTCGATTCTACTGCGATGCTTGATTCTTCTGTGGTGCTTGATTCTTCTGCGGGCTAATTTTGATGCTGCGAAAATTGCGCCAATTGATTGCCCCCCAAGTCATCGTTGCGCAGACTGCGGTGGAGCTGCGAACAATTTCTCTGGCTGGGCAATCAATCCATTATCAACTCAAGCGCACGCGCCGTCGCAGCATCGGTTTGCGTATTGATGAGCGCGGGCTATCAGTTAATATTCCCATGCGTGCTTCGGAGAAATGGTTGTCCAGTGTGTTACAGGACAAGGCGCAGTGGGTCATAGACAAGCTATCTAAGTGGCAGTCAGAAAATCGCGCCATTGCAACATTGTCCCCTTGTGGGACGGGGCAGACTGCAAAATTATGCGATGGTCAAACTATTCCCTTTATGGGCGAGACGCTCACTTTGCGCCTATTGAAAAACTCACAGGCAACCAGCTTATTCGACACGCCCCCGCAACGGCGTGCTACGGAATTATTTGTGTATGTTACCGATATTGTCACGCACGATTTAAATGCGAACACAGCAAACAATACTCACACTGAAGATGCCCTATCTCAATGGTATCAGGTGAGTGCGGAAAATATTTTCAAGGAGCGAGTTGCGCTATATGCCGCGCGAATGAATGTTGCACCGCGTGCGATAAAATTGTCTACAGCCCGCACGCAGTGGGGCAGTTGCACCGTGCAAGGTGTGCTGCGTTTTAATTGGCAGCTGATTAAAATGCCGCTGCGATTGATTGATTATGTGGTGGTGCATGAGCTGGCGCATCTCATTCAGATGAATCACTCACAGGCATTTTGGCGAGAAGTAGGGAAAATATGCCCCGACTACTCACAGTTACGCAAAGAGCTTCGCCTTTACCAAGCCTTGTTACGATAACTGGCGGCAAAGCCTATACCGTTATAATTTCCTTTTTTCTTCGATGAGAATTTTAATGATACGCTTAACGAGCATTTTATTTTTGGCAATGCTGCTGCATGGCTGTGGCAGCAAGTCAGCCTTGCACCTACCTGCGGCGCAACCCTCCGCCCCTATCCCGTCCCAAGCAGATCAACCTCGGCAAGCCCAATAATATGAACGATTATTTTAATTACAAAGATGAGCACCTCCATGTTGAAAATGTTCCACTGGCCAATATCGCGCAGCAGTTTGGTACGCCATGCTATGTTTACTCACACAAAGCGTTAAGCAATGCTTATCGTCAATTTGAAACAGCATTGCAGAGCCGCGAACATTTGATTTGTTATGCCGTAAAAGCCAACTCCAATCTTGCTATTCTTAATTTGCTGGCCAAACTCGGCGCAGGTTTCGATATTGTTTCAGCAGGTGAATTGCAGCGGGTTTTAGCGGCGGGTGGCACCGCCAACAAAGTCGTGTTTTCTGGTGTGGGTAAAACTGCAGATGAAATGAAGCTGGCGTTGCAGGCAGATATTCTTTGCTTCAATGTTGAGTCCAGCGCAGAGCTGGAACGCTTGAATAAAGTCGCCAGGAAAATGGACAAGGTTGCACCGATCAGCCTGCGCGTCAACCCGGATGTGGATGCTAAAACGCATCCGTACATCTCTACCGGACTTAAGCAAAATAAATTTGGCGTGGCCTACAC
>JAKFXW010000242.1 GCA_021731185.1 Gallionellaceae bacterium | reverse complement strand
TCTCGGCATCGACCACCGCCGCTTTGACTTTGTTGTGACCAAGGCAATCAACACCCTTATCCACTTTTACATTGATCAGCACTTGCGGATACATGTGCAGATCGCGCGTCGCTTCTTCCAGGGTTTGCTTGTTCACCCGTAATGCGTGCAGAACTTGCAGCGCGGAGACGATGCCATCACCCGTGGTATGCCGATCCAGACAAATGATATGGCCGGAATTTTCTCCACCGAGTTGCCACTCTTTTTGTTGCAGCATTTCCATGACATAACGATCTCCGACTTGTGCGCGAGCGAAGGGTATTTGTTGCCGTTGCATGGCATGCTCAAATGCCAGGTTGGTCATTAACGTGCCGACTACGCCGCCCTTGAGAATGCCCTGCATTTGACGATGCCGAGCAATGATATACAGCAACTGGTCGCCGTCATATAAACGCCCATCCGCACCTACCATTACCAACCTGTCAGCATCGCCATCGAGCGCTATCCCTAAATCTGCTTGATGTGCGACGACTGCCTCTTGCAAATTTTTTGGTGCAGTCGCACCATAATTGGCATTTATATTGATGCCATCTGGCTGCACGCCGATGGCAATAACATCTGCCCCCAGCTCATGCAATACGTAGCGCGCAATGTGGTAAGCCGCACCGTGCGCGCAATCCACCACGATCTTCATTCCGCGCAAGTCCAGTTCATAAGGAAAATTACTTTTGCAAAATTCTATATAACGCCCCGCCGCATCATCCAGCCGCTTGGCGCGCCCCAGCTTGGCCGAAGACACGGTGATGATGGGTAATGCTAAACCCGCTTCAATAGCCAGCTCTGTTTCCTCCGGTAACTTGTTGCCTTGACCGGAAAAAAACTTGATGCCGTTATCTTCAAATAAATTATGCGAAGCAGAAATCACCACACCTGCCTGCAAGCGCAGCGCATGGGTCAGGTAGGCGATGGCAGGGGTGGGCATCGGCCCGGCCAAGTAAACATCCACCCCCGCTGCGATTAAACCCGCTTGCAGAGCAGATTCCAGCAGATAGCCAGAAATTCGCGTGTCCTTGCCAATTAACACTGCCGGGCGCTCGTTCTGTGCTAAATGCGAGGCCGATGTTAAAACCTTGCCCGCAGAATAACCAAGGTGCATGACAAATTCCGGTGTAATTGGATGCTCTCCAACCTTGCCGCGCACGCCGTCTGTTCCAAAATATTTTCTACTCACTTTTTCTCCATCCCCGCTTCAGATAAGCCTAACTGCCTGCCAAACTTTTAAAGCATCTGCCGTTGCCTGCACATCGTGTACCCGCACGATGTTAGCGCCACGTTCCACCGCCAATAATGCCGCAGCCACACTTGCATGAACACGGTGCGCAACATCTTGTCCAGTAATTGCACCCAGCATGGATTTGTGCGACAGGCCCACCAAAAGCGGCATACCCAAACCCGCGAAATATTTTAACTGCTGCAACAAAGCCAGATTATGCACGAGTGTTTTACCAAAACCAAAACCCGGATCAATAATAATACGTTGCTGACTCACCCCCGCTGCTTGCACTGCGGTAATGCGCTCTCGCAAAAACTGCTGCACCTCCTCAACTACATTTTGATATTGCGGTTGTCGTTGCATGGTCTGCGGAGTGCCTTGTTTATGCATGAGACACACGGCCACCTCGCTGGCCGCAACCATGGCTAATGCCTCTGGATTTTGCAGTGCATTAATATCATTCACCATACTTGCGCCAGCAGCAATGGCAGCGCGCATGACTTCCGGTTTGCTGGTATCGATTGACAGTGGAATCGGTGCGCCGCGCAAACCTTCAATAACCGGCATGACGCGATCCAGCTCTTCTTGCACACTAACGGCCAATGCCCCCGGACGAGTGGACTCGCCACCGAGATCAAGTATATTCGCGCCTTCTGCTATGAGTTGATGCGCGTAAGACAAAGCCGCATCATGTTGTAAATACTGCCCGCCATCGGAAAATGAATCAGGAGTGATATTCACAATCCCCATGATTAAGGGCAATGAAAAATCAAGCTGAAATTTTCCACACTGAATATTTAAATTCTGTCGCATTGAGGTGGGGATCATGTGCAAGAAATTTTGGAAATAAAAAAGGGGAGCACAAAGCCCCCCCTGATTTTTTACGCTTTAGTTATGCGCCATTATGCGCCAGGTGCAGGTTGTGTAGGCGCAGTTGCCGTAGGTGCAGGCGTAGCATCTTGCGGAGGCTTGGGCGACTGGTTGGATGTGCTTGGCTTGGGTGGGCGTGGTGCTTTGCCCGCCATGATGTCATCGAGCTGCTCGGCATCCAGCGTTTCCCATTCCAACAGAGCCTTGGCCATGACCTCCACTTTGTCACGATTATTTTCAATCAGCTTACGCGCTAAAGCATATTGCTGATCAATGATGCGGCGAATTTCTTCATCTACCTTCTGCATGGTAGCTTCGGAAACATTCTTATGCGTGGTCACCGAGCGACCCAAGAAAACTTCGCCCTCGTTTTCACCATACACCATAGTGCCCAATGCATCTGACATACCCCATTGCGTGACCATACGCCGCGCCATATCGGTGGCACGCTCAAAATCGTTGGACGCGCCCGTGGTCATCTGATGCATGAAAATTTCTTCCGCAATCCGTCCGCCAAACAGGACGGCAATGGTATCCAAAATACGCTCTTTATCCATGCTGTAACGATCTTCAGCGGGCAACTGCAAAGTTAACCCTAACGCTCTGCCACGCGGAATGATCGTTACCTTATGCACAGGATCGGTTTTAGGCAGCATCTTCGCCACAACTACGTGGCCAGACTCATGATATGCCGTATTGCGCCGCTCTTCCTCAGGCATGACCATGGTACGCCGCTCGGAGCCCATCAAGATTTTTTCTTTAGCGGCTTCAAAATCATCCATTTCCACAAAACGTTTGTTTTTGCGTGCTGCGAACAACGCTGCTTCATTAACCAGATTCGCTAGATCCGCGCCGGACATACCGGGCGTACCACGTGCCAGAATGTCGGCTTTAACATCCGGAGCAATCGGCACTTTACGCATGTGTACCAGCAAAATCTGCTCACGTCCGCGTATATCTGGCAATGGCACAACAACCTGACGATCAAAACGACCTGGGCGCAACAAGGCTGAGTCCAGCACGTCTGGGCGGTTAGTTGCGGCGATCACAATAATTCCGCTCGCCCCTTCAAATCCATCCATCTCCACCAGCAAGGCATTCAATGTCTGTTCGCGTTCATCATTGCCGCCGCCCAAACCCGCACCACGTTGCCGACCCACCGCGTCGATCTCGTCGATAAATACGATACATGGGGATTGCTTCTTGGCTTGCTCAAACATATCTCGCACGCGCGCTGCACCAACCCCGACAAACATCTCAACAAAGTCCGAGCCGGAAATAGAGAAGAACGGTACTTTGGCTTCACCAGCAATGGCCTTAGCCAACAGCGTTTTACCCGTACCCGGGCTGCCCAGCAGCAATACGCCGCGTGGCACACGTCCGCCCAGATTTTGAAACTTAGTGGGGTCGCGCAGAAAATCGACAATCTCGGAAACCTCTTGTTTGGCTTCATCACAGCCAGCCACATCGGCAAAGGTCACGCGCTCTTTAGTTTCATCCAATAAT
>JAKFXW010000014.1 GCA_021731185.1 Gallionellaceae bacterium | reverse complement strand
AAGCACAGCGCGTAATGCACAAGGCACGGCGCGTGATGCATATCGTGTTGCCGCAGCGACTATCAGCGTTGCGAAAACGTCAACATTGCTATGCGATCCGTTTAATTTCACAACCAATCCGAAACACATCCCCGGAGCGATTGTGCGTTGGACGATCACTATCAGCAACTCAGCTACCGCAACCGCATCGGCAGTGTTGACAACGGTAGGCGACACGCTCAACGCCAACACCTTGCATGATGCCAACTTGGTTGTGCCTACGGTTACTGTTTGTTCAAGTGCTACGGGTACACCAGAAAGTGCAGCAGGACGTGGCTTTCAGGTTGAATCCAGTGTTGGTGGTCGGGCATTGGGCGGGCAGGGCGGCACGGGCTACATGACTATCGGGGCGGATGCTGACGGTGCAACGATTGCTGGACAGGCCGTCACTATTGATTACTTGACCGCACTACCTGCTGGCGGTGCTTATGTCGCGGGTGAATTGAAGCCAAATGAGTCAGTGACTGTAACTTTCAACGTCACCGTCAACTAATCAAGGTCAACCGTGCTTGAGTATTTGCAATCTTCCCTGAACAGCGCGCAAGCTGTAGCGCGCGCGGTGTCAGGGGCAAACTGGTTGGTGGGCGTATACCCATCAGCCGGTCTTGTCACGCGCATCTCCAGTGTTATCGGGTGTGCGCGGGACAAGGCCGCAATCTACGAAATGCGGGCGGCGGTGTTCTCTGTCCTCTGTCTTCTGTCTTCTGTCCTCTGGGCAGCCACCCCGCCCAACACCGCCATTACCAATACTGCTTTTGCCACATACGATATAACGGGCGTAGCCATCACTGTCAGCGGCGCAGTCACCGTCACTACCGCCGCGCAAATGCCCGCGCTGGTAGAATTTTTACGTTATGCACCGGGCACAGGTGTGCCCACCATCGTGCAGCCCACCATCAGCAATGGCACAACACTCCCGCCGCCCGTGTTTCGCACAACCACGCTGGCCGTACCCAGCGCGCTGCCTTTGGTACAGGCCACTGCTTATTCCAGCGGCGAGCCCATATTTATTAAAGTAACCGACTACGATCAGGATACCAATCCGCTGGCACTGGACACGATCAGCATCATGGTTCGCACCCTTGCAGGAGGTGAATTTGAAAACCTGGTGCTTACCGAAACAGGCCTGGATACCGGCGTATTTGTGGGCTACGTGCAAAGCCAGCAGGGCGAGGCTCCCAGCTCGGCAGCGATCAATAATGGGACGCTTAACACCTATTCCAATGCCCAAATTTCTGCCACCTATCAGGATGGCATCAACGGCAACACCCCCATCACCGCTGTGGCGTTGATTGATCCCTTTGGTGTGCTGTTTGATGCGGCTACGGGGACACCTGTGGATGGTGCACGAGTTACTTTGTTTGATGTGAACAGAAATTTGCCCGCCATCGTTTTTGGTGTAGATGGAGTCAGCCGTTATCCGTCGACCGTCATCACAGGTGGCTCCGTCACCGACGCGAGTGGCCTAGTTTACAACTTCGCGCCGGGTGCATACCAGTTCCCTTTCATCGCTGCGGGTACCTATCGTTTTGAAGTGATCCCACCAACTGGTTTCAGCTTCCCCTCCGCCGTGCCGAACGCTACCTTGCAAACCCTTCCGGGCGCGCCCTATGCGTTAGTGGTTGGCTCGAGAGGCGAAGATTTTCCGCTGGTTGATGGGCCGCCCTTGAATATAGACATTCCGCTGAATTCCGCCAACGGCAGCTTGCAAATCACCAAGAACGCAGGCAAGGCCACTGTTGCCATAGGTGATTACTTGCCCTATACCTTAAGCCTGCGCAACCCCAATCTGCTGCCTGTCGGCGTGCAAATTGCCGACCACCTGCCGCCGGGTTTCCGCTATCAAGCAGGCACTGCGCGCCTGGATGGCGCTGCCTTGGCTGATCCGGCCATCGCTGCCGATGGCCGCACCCTCACCTTCAGCATCGGCACGATTGCTGCAGGAGCGACCGCGAATGTTAAATATGTGGTGAATGTCGTGGCAGGCGCGCAAACAGGCCCTGCGGTAAACAGCGCGCAGACGGTGGGCGTGGCTTCTAACACGGCGCGCGCCACGGTGTTGGTGCGCGAAGATTTAAATCATTCCCGTGCGATTTTAATGGGGCGTGTAATTGTGGGCTCATGTGATAATACCGTCGCGAATGATGATGTGGGCTTAGCCAATGTGCGCATCGTGTTGCAGGACGGCACGTACATCCTCACCGATAAGGAAGGCCGCTGGCATGCCGACAATATCCGCCCCGGTACGCATGTGGTGCAGCTTGATTTGGACAGCCTGCCTAAAGACTATGAAGTGGTGGCCTGTGAAGACAACTCGCGCTTTGCCGGACGCAAGTATTCACAATTCGTCAACGTGCGTGGAGGCTCGTTGTGGCGTGCAGATTTTTACGTGAAAAAAATAGTCCCGCCTGTCGCGATCGTTAAGCCGATTGCCCAATGTGCGCCTGTGATAACCCCACCACCTGTACTCGAAAAAAGCACCTTCGCTGCTGACAAAATATTTGCCTTTGGCAGTGCGACTCTAAACGCGACAGGCATCGCCAGCTTGGATGATTGGGTAGACAAAATGCGCGGCGTGAATTTTCAATCTATCAAACTCATCGGCCACACCGATCCGCTCGGCAGCGATACCCACAACCAGGCGCTGTCACTTAGCCGCGCAGCAAGTGTGCGAGATTATTTTGGCCGCAACGGCCTGGATGTCAACCTTATAGAAATTGCAGGGGCGGGCGAAAGCGAGCTGATTAAACCGTTGGCAGAGTGCAAAGGTACTAAGGGCAATGCCTTAAGTGAGTGCCTGGCATCCAATCGCCGCATTGAAGTGCATGTCACCATCCTGGTTCCGGCCGCACCCTTGCCGCCGCAGACCGACTGCCAAGTACCGGAACTGCACTCCAAAGCCGCTACTGTGGCGGCACAACCCGAGCTGATGCTGGTTGGTTTCCCGCAAGCTATAAAGGGAAAAAAACCATTGAGTGACAACGTCGCTTTCTACACCAAGGGCGATACCAAAGGAAAATACCAACTGGCCGCCGATTACGACACCAATCTGGGAAAAGCTGCGGACGGCACACCTATCATGAAACAAGTGACAGCGCAGAGCCAGCACTCTTTGCAACTGGTTGAGAAACTGGATTACGACGAGAAATGGTTGGTCACCGCCACCCCGGGTATTGAATGGCTACACCCACTCGAAAGTTTTCAGCCCGCGCTGCCTGCAATTAAAATCGCGGTTAAACATTTACCCGGCCAGCGCGTGGAAATGAAGGTGAATGGCGAAAGCGTCAATCCGCTTTATTTCGATGGCACAACCACCAATGCTGCGGTCAACCTCGGGCTGTCTCTGTGGCGCGGGGTCACCATCAAAGAAGGCGGCAACCTCATGGAAATGACCGTGCTGGATGCTAAAGGTGATGTCGTCAAGCACGAAAAGCGCAATATTCATTATAGTGGTGGCGCGGTCAAAGCAGTGATTGATGAAACACAATCGGTGCTGGTAGCCGATGGCAAAACTCAACCTGTCGTTGCAGTGCGCTTTCTCGATAAGGATGGCAAACCAGTACGTCGTGGGGTATCGGGCGAATTTCAACTGAACACACCTTACCTGACTC
>JAKFXW010000214.1 GCA_021731185.1 Gallionellaceae bacterium | reverse complement strand
CACGTAATCGTCGTTACCTCAGGCTCGCCAAGGAGATTGTACGATTTGTGTTTTTCTTACTACTAATATTCGGTGCGCTTTATTTGCTGGAACGCTATGTGTTGGTCGGTTGGAAAGTTTTCCTCTAGCGGTAACCAAACGAGTGTTAGATTTATTGACTTGAAGGTTCAGCGTATTGTTTATTGGCTTTATACCAGGCATCAAATTCTTGTTGCCCCGGCTCATTCACTGGGAATTCAATAAAATTACCCGTATATCGAGCATGTTTGCCTAGGTAATTCACCAGACTCGTGCCCAATGCTTGTGAATCGACGTAGGGAAGTTTCTGCTCATTAAAACGGATAGGCACTAAATCCATACGCTGTATTGCGCCATCCAAGCCAATTGACACATCCAGCAAGGCCGATACGGCAGCAAATTTTTTAGCCGATAGTCCGCCTATGCCTACGAAGTTGCCGAGCGAATAAATAATTGGTTTGCCCTGATAACATTCGGCTGCGCGTAGTACGTGCGGGCCATGCCCGACGACCATATCAGCACCCGCTGCAATCATCGCTCTGGAAAAAGCCACCGTGTTGCCACGATTTTCTCCCATGAACATTTCTTCTTTATCGGCGTGCCAGATCGCAGGTGATCCTTCAGCACCTGCATGAAAGGTCACGATAACGTAAGCACCTTGCGCCTTGGCTTGTTGCACCAATTCTGCGCTTTTGGTTAAGTCTAAGATCGAATTAAACCAAGGGGCGTAGCTATACCCAAGCACGGCAATATTAAGCCCCAGTACATTTAGTAACTTTATTTCGCCGGGTACACCAGCCGTGGTGATTTTAGCCTGCTCCAGCACGGCCAGCGTATCGCGTACACCAATTTCCCCAAAGTCATAAGCGTGATTATTGGCAACATTAAGTACACCAAACCCTTCTTCTTTTAGCAATGAGGCATAGCGAGGTGGAGAACGGAAAGCAAATTGACGGCCTGAACCCGTTGTTTTCCTGGTGATAAGGTGTTCAGTCAATACACCTTCAAGATTGCCAATGACGAGATTCGCTTGTTTAAGTACCTCGCGCACCCCCGCGAAGTATCGTTGATCCCAATCTTTTGGGATGTCCTTAACTACATTGTCCCCTTGTGGGGCAAAGCTATTGCCTAATACGATATCGCCAGTGAGCATAATTCGAACAGATGGATTTGGAATTACCGAACTGGTTGTAGGAACAGCCGACGCGGCTTGAGAAATATCAGCAGGAATGGCGGCAGCTACACTAGATGCCGCCGAGGAATCAGTAACTGACGTAACGGCTGAGACGGCAGAAACCGCTATAGGAGCTGTTGATGAAAGGATAGCTGGTGCGACCAACGGAATGCAGGACATCGCTTGTGCTGCACTATAGTTAGTCAGCGTCATTAATATCAGCAATAACGCCGCCTGGGGGGAGGTGTGGCGTTTTATAGTGACCGCAGCCGCCAAGTAACTACTCACTGGGGTTGTAAAAATAATACGATTGGATTTGCAACGCGATTGCGAATTTTGCATAAAATTTTGCATAAATTATTATAGATATAATGTTAGTCATTTTTAACTTTATCGACAATTAGACGATTTAAGGCCATTTTTAGAGGGGAATCGTGCAGATTTTTAGCGAAATCAGCTAGCTGTCTTTTACCTGTCGCACTCAAAGGCTTGGGTTGTCGCGGCGGGCGAGGTGGGGGGGTAACTTGCACCTTGACCTGAATTGCAGTAACCTCGTGCCCCCCATCTTGAAAAGCGTGGGTAAGTGCGGGTGCAAGCTGGCGTAATTTAGCCGCAACTGCGCTGTTCTGAGTAGCCACTATTAATATGTAATCAGTTAAACACACAACGTGACTCGCATTACTCAGGCTGGCCGGAGCAGTCCGGTCATAAAAACGCTGCAATGCCAAAAGCTGCTCGGCCTTGTATGACAAGTAGCCAAGTTCTGGGTTGGTGTTGAGATAAGAGTTTAAGCGTAAAGTCACAATATGTAGATAATAACAGGAGCAATGAGTATGGATATTATTCTAGTTTCCAATCGGTTTGCAAAAGCGCGTAGCCTGCGACTCACGGGTAGCCATGTACTTCTGACTATATTATTTGCATTGATCCTGTTTTTCACTGCTTTATTCTCAGCGCAATATTTGATTGTGCGCTTTCACCCTGATTCCTTGAGCAGCGGGGTACGTAGTTGGCTAGCGAGCGTGCAAAGCGAGGAACAGCTAAAACAGCAGGCTTACTTGCGAGAAGGGCTGAACACGATGGCGATTCGCCTCGGTCAGATGCAGGCGCAATTGTTAAGATTGGATTCACTCGGTGGAAAATTAGCAAAAATGAGCGGTTTGAAGCCGCACGAATTTGCCTTTGACCAACCTCCCGCACAAGGCGGCCCTTATATACCGGATCGATCTGTTTCTCAAAAAAATGTTTTTCTGGACGACATCAATCATCAATTATCTAATCTGTCTTTAACACTAGCGGATCGGCGTGATAAGCTGATGGTGCTGGAAACATTGTTGCAGCAGGATAGACTGGACAAAAAATTATTTACTTCTGTCCCCCCTGTCACAAATGGCAGGCATTCTTCTAATTTTGGCTGGCGGGTCGATCCGTTCACAGGTAGTCGTGCCATGCACGAAGGCGTAGATTTCACTAAGCCTGACGGGACACCAATATTTGCTGCGGCTGGAGGTATTGTGGTGTTCTCAGAAATGCATCCACAGTACGGGAATATGATCGAGATCGACCACGGCAATGATGTCATCACGCGCTATGCTCACGCCTCGGTTTTAATAGCCAAGACTGGTCAGGTTGTACGGCGAGGACAAGAAATCGCCAAAGTAGGCAGTACGGGACGTTCTACTGGCAGCCACTTGCATTTTGAGGTGCGCTACAAAGGTTCGGCGCAAAACCCTCTTCCATTTCTTAAGAGCAAGGCAGGCTAAACCTTAAACAATTTGTCGTGCATTACATGAGCAGTGTAGTATTTTTCGGGGAGCCATCCTTACGACCATGACCTGCTTCCAGAAGTGTCGCCTGCACTCACCTAAATTCTGTATTTTCCTCGCCTGAATTCAAATGTATGTAACCAACCACAACGTGCAAAGTTAGCGCGCTAGCATCAGCCCCCAGAAATTAAGCGCAAAAGCGACAGGCGTATATTAAAATACGGCCTTAAATTAAAATCCATCAATTAAAATATAACCAACCAAGATGATTTCAAGTTTGTTCAAAAATTTGTTCGGCAGTCGCAATGATCGACTGCTCAAACAATACCGCCAAGTTGTTTCCACTATTAACGGGTTTGAATCCAGTCTGGAAAAAATTTCAGATGAGGCATTGCGACTCAAAACTGAATCATTCAAACAACAGGTTACTCAAGGCGCGACGTTGGACTCGCTGTTGCCGGAGGCTTTTGCCGTGGTGCGAGAAGCAAGTCGTAGAGTGTTGCAAATGCGGCATTTTGATGAGCAATTGATCGGTGGCATGGCTTTGCATTACGGAAAAATTGCCGAGATGCGAACCGGTGAAGGTAAGACTTTGATGGCAACTTTGCCTGCATACCTGAATGCGCTATCCGGGTCGGGTGTGCATGTGGTCACGGTCAACGACTATCTGGCTGCGCGTGATGCCGAGTGGATGGGGCGG
>JAKFXW010000211.1 GCA_021731185.1 Gallionellaceae bacterium | reverse complement strand
GTGCGCTAACTGCTTGTCACGTAACGATAAATCTACAATTTTCGCTTGACCTAGCTCAATTTCTTTAATATAGTGGGAAATAGTGGCTGTTAGTGGGTTTTTGTGGGGTAACGAACGCAGGATTGAGCGATGTTTCAAGGGGCGGCACAACTTAATCTGGATAGTAAAGGCAGGCTTGCGATTCCGGCACGGCATCGGGACATGCTGCTGGAGCAATGCGCGGGACAGCTTGTGTTGACGGCAGATGCGGACGGTTGTCTGCTGGTTTATCCGCAACCCGAATGGCAGCCCATACTCAGCAAATTACTGGCACTGTCTGCGCTGGATCCCCGTATACGCGCGCTGCAACGCCGGTTAATCGGTTATGCCGAAGACATCGTGATGGATGCGGCAGGTCGAGTATTAATTTCTCCTGCCTTGCGTAGTTACGCCGTGTTGAATAAGCGCGTCATGCTGATCGGGCAGGGCAATAAGTTTGAATTGTGGGACGAAGCAAAATGGCTGGTGCAGCAGGACAACGCGCTCAGCTTTGACTACAAAGATTTGCCGCCCGAGTTGGAAGGATTCACATTATGAGCTGGGTTTCCGCCAATGCACTATCAGCTTGCATTGCGCCCATGAGATTTCAGCAGCTTGCTGGCATCAATATTCTTAGTTTTCGTATCCTCCGTATTTTGATACCCCAATATTATTTAAATTTTATTTTGCCGTACACGTGCCATCAAACTCACTCTGTCAGCCAGGCGCATGAATGAGCGGGGAGATGCCCATCGTTCAAAAGTCAGCACACGAAACGGTATTGTTATCAGAAGCGGTGATCGCTTTGCAAGTGCAACCCAGCGGCATATATGTAGATGGGACGTTTGGTCGCGGCGGGCACAGTCGGTTAATTTTGCAGCAGCTGGGCGAAATGGGACGTTTGATTGCGTTGGATAAAGACCTCGCGGCAATCGAGGCAGCAAGTACGATTGCCGATCCACGCTTCACCATCGTGCATAGCGGATTTGCACAGTTGCTAGAGGTTTTACGGCAACTGGGTATAAAAAAAGTAGATGGGGTGTTGTTGGACTTGGGCATGTCTTCACCGCAACTGGATGATGCATCGCGCGGTTTTAGTTTTCGTTTCGATGCGCCGCTGGATATGCGGATGGATACCAGTCGTGGGCAAACTGCCGCAGCGTGGCTGGCTAGCGTGGATGAAAAATTTTTAAAAGGAGTGATAAAAGAATATGGCGAGGAACGGTTTGCTGCACAGATTGCAAGAGCGCTTGTTAATGCACGTCAAGAACAAGCCATCACCACCACGCGCCAGCTGCGCGAGATCATCGCCCGGACTGTACGCACACATGAGCCTGGCAAGAACCCGGCGACGCGCACCTTTCAAGCTATACGGATTTACATCAACCAGGAACTCGAGGAAATTGCGCGGGTTTTGCCGCAGTGCGTGGACTGTTTGAAACCCGGGGGGCACCTGGTCGTGATTAGCTTTCACTCACTGGAGGATCGCATGGTTAAACACTTTATGCAGGATATGGCGCAGGGCGACAAATTGCCACGCAATTTACCTGTGCGTGCGGCCGAAATACCCGAGGGAAAATTGCGTTTGGTGGGGCGAGCTGTGAAACCCTCCACGCAGGAGATTGCTGCTAATCCGCGTGCACGCAGTGCCGTGATGCGAGTGGTACAACGCCACGCCCCACAAGGGGACAATGTGTCCAAGCCCCGGGGGAATCCATGATCCGCTTGCCGCTGAGCAACCCATCGCTGATCAAGCCATCTCTGATTAAGCCATTGCTGGGCAAGCCATCTTTATGGGTGGTGCTGTTTGTGGCCGTAATTGTCAGCGCGCTGGGTGTGGTTGCCTTGCAACACAAGGCGCGCAAATTATTTGTGGAATTACAAAAAGAAAAAGATCGCGCTCATCAAATGGAGGTGGAGTGGGGACAATTGCAATTGGAGCAAAGCACTTGGGCAATGTCTGCGCGCGTGGAAAATATAGCCTCCGCAAGATTACAAATGCAGATTCCGCAGGGCGGGCAAACTCGTATTTTGCATATCACTACGGCACAAATTGATTCCGCACTCGTTCATTCCGCACCGAGCGAATTTCCAAGTGAACTCCCAGGTGAATTATCGGGCGGGGCACAACCATGAACCACGTCGGCAACATTAAAACCACAGGTATTGTCGCGTTACCGCCTTGGCGCTCACGTTTGCTATTTGTATTATTGATGTTCGGGTTTTTGGGGCTGATCCTGCGTGCAGTTTATTTGCAGACTATACAAAATGATTTTCTGCAAATGAAAGGGGATGCGCGTTCCAATCGCACCATCGGCATCAGCGCGCATCGCGGCATGGTGACAGACCGCAATGGTGAGCCGCTGGCAATCAGCACACCAGTGGAAGCGGTGTGGGCCATTCCGCAGGACGTGGAAGTCACTTTAAAGCAAGTGAAACAACTGGCGCAGATTATGGAAATGGATGCACGCGAAATTAAAAACCGCTTGTCCGATACCAGTCGTGATTTCGTTTATCTAAAACGGCAACTGCCACCCGAACAAGCCGAGAAAATTGTGAAGCTGGGCGTACCCGGCATTTCCTTGCGTCGCGAATATCGTCGTTATTATCCGGGAGGAGAAGTAACGGCACACTTGTTGGGCTTTACCGATGTGGATGACAACGGTCAGGAAGGTTTGGAGTTGGCCTTGCAAAGTCATTTGGGTGGCAAAGCAGGCAGTCAGAAAGTGGTGCAGGATCGCAAAGGTCGTATTGTGGAAGATCTGGTTAGCATCCGTGCACCCAAACCAGGCAGGGATTTGATGCTGAGTATAGACAGCAAAATTCAGTATTTGGCGCATCGCGAAATTAAGGCCGCAGTGGTACAGCATCAGGCTAAAACGGGTTCCATTGTGGTGCTGGACGCACAAACTGGCGAGGTGCTGGCGTTGGCGAATTGGCCCAGCTACAACCCTAATAATCGTGCTAAACCTGAGGTGCAGGGGTTACGAAATTATGCGGTTACCGATTTGTTTGAACCCGGTTCTACGCTCAAACCTTTTACCGTGGCGGCTGCGTTAGAGAGCGGCAAAGTTACGCCCAGAACATTGATTAACACCGAGCACGGCATCATGACTATGGGTAGCTGGAAAATCAGCGACACTCATCCCACTGATCGGCTTTCAGTCGCGCAGATTATCCAAAAGTCCAGCAACATCGGCACGGCCAAATTAGCGCTGGGCATGAAGCCGGAAACATTGTGGCGCAGTCTGAATGCCAGTGGATTTGGTACCTCTACCGGTAGTGGCTTTCCCGGTGAGGCCAGTGGCAAGTTGCGCGGATACGCGGGCTGGCGACCAATAGAGCAGGCCACTTTATCGTATGGTCACGGCATGTCGGTGAATTTATTGCAGCTGGCGCGGGCATACACCATCTTTGCTAATGATGGCGAACTCAAACCCATATCGCTGTTGAAGCAAGAGACTCCGGTCAAGGGAGAGTTAATCTATTCTGCTAAAACGGCACATGCCATTCTGGATATGTTGGAAATGGTGGTGCAAGCAGATGGCACTGCGCCGCAAGCGCAGGTGAATGGCTATCGCGTGGCGGGTAAAACTGGCACGGCGCATAAGCTGGAAGGCGGGCAGTATGTCAATCGCTATGTCTC
>JAKFXW010000068.1 GCA_021731185.1 Gallionellaceae bacterium | reverse complement strand
GCCAAACTCTTTGATGGACGCGGCTATCTGCGCCACCTGGGCATCTGAGTGTGTTCTGGCATTGTTTGCGTATGGGATTAAATCCGACACCAAAACCTGGGTTATTTCCATTTTTTCAGTTTCCTAAACCTGACAATGCAAAAATCTGACTATCCGCACGCTATATCTTGAATTCTCACAGAGTTTTGACCCGCCCACCCTATGATCATCATGCGCTGTATCTTGGCTCGACTTGGTAGCCGTGCACCCCACGCTTTAGCCTGTTAAAGATGGTTAGCCTTGTAGCCCCGCACGCTTCTGCGGCTTGTTGACATGTCTCGTATTTAATGCCATTAATTATCCACCATTTCGAATTGCGCTTATTCTGAGAGTTCTCCTTTGGCGTAGCCCACCGGCAATTACTTGCTTCGTAACCATTGTCATTGTTGATGCGGTCGATTTGATGCTTCTGTGTTGGCCGCTTACCCATATCCGCAAGGAAGTGCTCAAAAGAATCTAGCCATCGGTCACAGATGGTGATACCTCTGCCGCCATATCGTGGATAGTCCGCACATAAATGATTTAGGCACCTTGCTTTCATGCTCATCCATGTTCTGTACTCGACATCATGCCGCTTATCATGGGTTGATCGGGACGCGTTCGAATCCTGCCGAAGACATCCGCATGATCGAGTGTTTCCTCCCGTTAGCTTTTGGCTGAACACAATAGCTTCTTTGCCGCATTCACATCGGCATAGCCAGCGGACAACCCCACGCGCCGACCTTTCGGCTTCCCTTGTAACGGTAAGGCGACCAAAAGTTAAGCCAATAATTTCAAGTTTTTTAGGCACAAGAATACTCCGCAATAGTAGATGGATTGCTGTCAGTAATCACGTTGATTGCGGCAACTGAAACCCATGCACGGGCTGTCCTGACATTGCACATTATACATTAATTAGCACAACATGTAGTGATCGGATGTATATAATCCCGTGTTTTTTGGCATTTATCGGAAGCAAGCCACTATATGTAGTGTTTGTCATGCTCGCGTCCTCCATCTATGCCCAGGGTCGAGCGGAGTCCCATTGACATCGCACCCTCTGACCTTGCCGGACACCTCAAGCCTGCGCTTGTATCCGCTATGGCACGTAGCGCATAGGCTCTGGAGATTGTCGGGGTCGATGAACAGCGCATGATCGCCCTTGTGCGGCCTGATGTGGTCGGCTACCGTAGCGTGGGTGCGCCTGCCTACCTGCGCGCACCGTCTGCACTCTGGGTACTCTCTAAGCTGATCGGCCCTGAGCTTGCGCCACTCAGCGTTATTGTATGGATTGTGCCGCGCCAAGATCAATCCGCCGCTTTGAAATACTTGGCATCTGCCCCGCAATACCGCCAGCCACCACCGGTGCGCTCTGTGTGGCACGATACAGAGCTTCCGTATCCCTTGCGTACGCACATGGCGACTTTTATGACGCCAACGGGATGATCGGTTTTGTGCGCACAATAATCACATTTTTTATCGGTCATGTCCCATTATCCCTTATCATATCAATATCTTCAAGCGCCGTGTGAGGACATCCCCACCTATGCCGGGTAGTGCAGGAGTACCCAGCCTCAGTACCGTGATTATCTTTTGGCGTGTAGCAATCGCGCTTGACGCACGACTCATGTAGCACGTCTACCGCTAGCCGGAGCGTGCTGTCGATGATTTTCATTCGTCCACCAGCCTAAAATGCTGGATCAGCGCGGCCTCGATCATCTTACCCTGGCTCGATCCTTGAGCTTTGAGCCAATCCCTGATAGCAGGCGGCAGCTTGACGGTCACAGCCACCCTCTTAACTCCTTTGGGGAGCTTCTTCCGGCCCGCCCCCGCTCGCTTTCCGCCTATCAATTTGGTGGAAAAGTGCCGCATTATCATTTATCTCCACTTTTTGGTGTATAAAAAGCGTTAGCAGTCAAAATCCGCCAGGCTTTGCGCACCACTGCCGGAACCTGTCCGTTTCCAAGCGCAGTGAGCTGCTCCACCCTTTGGGCCACCCCATGAGCCAAGATACCCACTCCGGGTTCAGTGGCCCATTCAGTTCTTTCGGCGTCACCATCTTGCGCAGCTTTGCCCGCGCTCCGGTGCCGCCCCATTTGCAAAGCGCCGCGCCACCCGTCGCTGTAACTGCCGTCGGCGTCGGCCAAAATCCAGATTCGCTCTCTGAGATGGGGCGCGCCAGCGTGGGCAGCTCCCAGAACTCCCCATCGAGCATCAAACCCCATCTCGGCCAAGTCTCCGAGAACTCGGCCAAGCCCCCGAACAGTGAGCATTGGGCTGTTCTCCACAAACGCGAATCGCGGTCGTACCTCGCCGATGATTCGGGCCATTTCACGCCAAAGGCCAGATCGTTCGCCGTCAAGACCCGCACCTTTGCCGGCCGCGCTGATGTCTTGGCACGGAAAGCCGCCAGAAACCACGTCAACAACTCCGCGCCACGCCGTTCCGTCGAAGGTACAAACATCATCCCAAACGGGGAACGGTGCCAAGTGCCCTTCATCTTGTCGCTGCATGAGTCGTCTTGCGCAATAGGCGTTTCGCTCCACGGCGCAGACGGTTCGCCACCCGAGCAGCTTGCCGCCAAGTATTCCGCCTCCAGCGCCTGCGAAAAGTGCCAACTCATTCACATTCTTCCTTTCCTGCGCCGTCTCGCCAGCGCCGACTTTTCAAAAAACTGCTAACACGTCGCTCAACACGGACGCAGGCGATAAAGCCGCCTGCGCCGGTTAGCTAGGCGTTGGGCGTCACCATCTCTTGAACGGTATCGGTGCATCCCCGCCCCTTGCTATCTTGACCGCTTCGGCCAATCCGCCCTTCGGCTTCTCTGGTGGCCGGAGCCATCCGCCGTTGATTCTGTCGGCCAGTTCTTGCGCCTCCGCTTCGGTCATTCCGGGGTAACGCAGGTGGTATTCCTCGCGCCCGGTGTGTGTGCATTTGCAAACGTGAATGCTCATGTTTCGCTACCTCCAAAAGTCGGCGCTGGTGGTACGGCACCCCCAACCCGGCGTTCCAGCGGAGCCTCCGGCGATGATGCTGCCGGAGTCCCGCTGAACTCCACGTTAGATGCTTCCCAAAGCACCTGCTCGCCGCCATCGGGTCGTATTGCCGTCAGGCGGCGCAGCGTCATCGTGTCACCGCACGGCGGGTCTTCCGGCTCTTCCTGCTGATAGGCTCTGGCCAGAAACATCGACTTATTGCAGTCGCAGGAATAATTGCCGTCGATGTATTGGTATTCCATCGCCGAAAAAATCTCTTGTTCATCGGTCCACGGAGCGTCGATCAACGCTCCTTCGAGAGGATTCAAACTCTCCGTGCCATGCGTATAACGGCGGCCCGTTTCCCACTTTTCAAGGTAGCCGCGCCCGTCCTCAAACTCCACGCGCAGCCAATAGGTTCCCAAGTCCTTGCCCATTTCAACCCCCAGCATCTAACACAAC
The DNA here is from genome assembly GCA_021731185.1 of Gallionellaceae bacterium. Lineage (GTDB taxonomy): Bacteria > Pseudomonadota > Gammaproteobacteria > Burkholderiales > Gallionellaceae > Nitrotoga. The sequence goes on along the minus strand of JAKFXW010000068.1, from coordinate 261 downwards.
AATCAACCGGAGCGCCCTAAGCGCCATCGGCTTCGTTTTGGGCCAGCGTGCGCCCGGTTATTTCAGCGTTATGCCCCCTGTGCTTTCACCCAATCAATAGCCGCTTGTATCCTAGCCTCGTGCAACTCGAGGTCGGCGAGAATCTGCGCCCGTGTCTCACCGCTCTGACCGTGCGGCTCCTGCATTTGCAGCGGCGTGAAATTGCGAAAAGCTGCGCGAGCGCGCGGCAGTTCATCACCTCTCATAGCGCTTAATGCGCGC